>JBEGMG010000332.1:0-6798 GCA_041183165.1 Actinomycetota bacterium
GTGCGGGGCAGGGGGCGCGCTGCGGGGGGCAGCCGGCGGAGCGTTGCGACGGGCATGGATCGCCTCGGGGGGATGACGGAGGGCGTTCGACGAATGGGCCCGTGCGCATTCAGACGCACGGGTCCGATACCGTGCTGGAACATAACGACTTTGCTCGGTGAGCGGAAGATGTTTCCGGGCCGCGTTGGTGGGTGGTTCTGCGGACGTTCTCTCGGCGGAGTAGGCGCGGGTGGTGCACTGAGCGGTCCCGTCCCTGCCCAGCGGAAGCATTCACATGACTCGAGGCGGCGTGCATCGCACTCGTGCTCATGCGCGTCGTTCGGGGCCAAGGCCCGACGTGTTCGTGCGGCGATCGCGAACGAGGCGATGGGATAGCTTTCACAGCGGGGGCACCGCGCGCGACCGCGCGACGAGGGTGAGGAGGAATCGCATGGCGGACGACGCTCACGACCTGCAGCGTTTCGTGCTGGCGCAGGACCCGGTTCATGCCGCGGTGCTCGCGGAACTTCGCGCGGGCCGCAAACGCACGCACTGGATGTGGTTCGTGTTCCCGCAATGCGCAGGACTGGGGACGAGCGAGGCGTCGCGCCATTACGCGATCCGGTCGCTGGCCGAGGCGCGGGCGTATCTCGGGCATCCGCTATTAGGCCCGCGACTCGTGGAGTGTTGCGATGTGCTGCTCGCCTTGGAGGGGAAGGACGCGACCGCGATCCTCGGTACGCCCGACGACCTCAAGCTGCGGTCGTGCGCGACGCTCTTCGCGCGCGTCTCCCCGCCGGACTCGGTGTATGGTCGCATCCTCGACCGGTTCTTCGAGGGCGTGCCGGACGAGAGGACCATGCGCTGGGCGGGCTGAGCCTCGCCGCGAGCGTCCGCACCCTGTCCTCGATCGGCCGAACGGCCCGTGGAACGGAGGAACAACGATGAACGCGCAGGACATCCTCGACGCACTCGACGTGGCCGTTTACGCGAAGGACCGCGAGGGGCGCTACACGTACGTGAACCGCTACGTGCAGCGGTTGTTCGGCCGCTCGGCCGCGGAGATCGTGGGCAAGGACGACAGCCACTTCTTCGACCTGGCGCAGTCCGACGCGCTCAAGGTGAACGACGCCGAGGTGATGGCGAGCGGCAAGGTGGTGGAGCGCGAGGAGCGCGACGTGGTGAAGGCCACCGGCGAGGAGCGCCTCTACTGGACCGTGAAGTCCCCCGTGCGGGACGCGTCGGGCCAGGTGGTGGGCCTGTGCGGCATGTCGGTGGACATCACCGCGTCGAGGCGTTAGCGGAGCCGAGGGTTCGACGGCGGGGGTGCGCCACTCGCGCGATCACCGTTCCGTTGGACGGCGGCTTGGCCGACGCGGTGAGCCCGCCCGGGCGCTGGCCTCGACTCAGGGGGTATCGCGGCTCTGCTCATAGGTGAGGCGCATCTCGAGGAACGTCCCGATGGGCCAGCGTGTTCTGCCGGCCTCAGGGGTCGTGCTCGATGCCCCGCTCGACCCCTGCGTCGCGGGATCGAGCCCGCCGATCCGGTGCGTGTCCGCGAAGACCCACTGGTCCAGAGCGGCCGAGACCACCCAGGGCCCGATGCGATGCCCGGCGCCAAGGGAGATCATCCCCAGTCGCAGGCGGTCCACGTCGAGTGCCATGGTTCTCAGGTCGGTGACGCCGAAGACGAGGAAAGCCGGACTCCAGTGGACCAGCGACGCGGTGGGGGTGGCGCGATACCCGGTGAGCCCAGCGCTCCAACCCACGCCCGTGGGTGTTCGGTGGTCGAAGCCGAGGTGTACGCGAGTCCAGTCCACGGCTCCGGTGGTTCTTCCGAGACGCCGCAGTCCGAGCAGATCGGTGTAGCCCGAGGTGAAAGGCCACGACTCCACCGTCGCGCGGGCCCTCCAATCCATCCGGGCGTCCTCCAACTCCAGCACGATGCGCCCACCCTCGTACGGCGTCTGGAACGCCAGCAATCGTGAGTCGAGCTCGAGCCGAGCCCCGTCCAGCCGCGCGAAGTCCTGATCGTCCCATGTCATCGCACCCGCGAGGGAGAGCGAGGAGTGCGTCCAACCGAGATGGATCGCGCTCGCGCCACCCCACGTGCCCGAGAGGTGCTCACGGGCGTTGTGGCCGCGAAGGCTCAGCCGGGAAGGAGCTGTGGCGTATCCGTCCCCGACGAACGTGCGTTCGACGCCTCCGTACAGTGTCCAAGCGAGGGGCAAGTGGAGTCGCAGGTCGGCACGGCTGCGTTCGGAGGCCACGTCGAGCATGGTGGTGCGGGGTCGGTCGCCCGCATCCCATTGCATGGACTCCGTGATGCTGCGCGTCCTCCACTCGGCGTGAAGCACGCTCCACTGCGTGGGCGAGAGCGTGAGCGCCACGCGCGAATCGGGGGACGAGTGGTTCGCCGGCACGTTCCCCATCGCGGCCTCCCCGTGGACGATCACTCGTTCCAGACGGTCGCCCCACCACATGCCGAGTGTGCCGCGCGTGGCGCTCCCTTCGGCTCCGGCTCGCGAGGAGGCTCCCGTCCACGCTTCACGCCATGTGGGACGGGTCGCGGTCAGGGTGAGTCCTGCACGACGGTCGGGCGTGAGCGCATGGCGCGCCACGAAGTCCACGGTACTCTCGGCCCATCGGGTCGTCGGCATGGACTGCCCAGGGAGATTGCGATGGCGTGCGTTCAGCTCGAGCGATGGTCGGCGGCTCGGCGAGGATGTCCACGTCTCGTCATCCCTCGGCGATGCGAGGAACGGGTCGCCGCCGAGGCCAGGCACGTGACGCGTGCCCGGCCCCAGCCACTCGAGCGCATTCCCGGGAAGGATCGCCCCCGCGGGGCCCGCAAGGGTGAGCGCCACTGCGACGACGAGTGCGATCGGTGCGAGCCGCATGACCGTACGACCTCAGCGTGGCCGAATGCTGCGTGGTGCGGTGTGCGTTCTGGCGAACGATGGGCCGGAGGATGCGGCGCGTGCGAATGCACTGCCGGTCCCCGCGGCGTCGGGCGGGAACAGCGGGAAGTCCCGCTGCCATGCGCTCTCACGCATGCCGAACATCGTCAGGAGCTGGTGCGCGCTCGTCATCTCGGGCAGCAGACCATTGAGCGAGGCGCTGGGCCACTGCGATTCCCACTGTGTGTAGGACGTGGCGTTCCAGCGCAGGATCGGCGCGAACACGAAGGCGGTGCTGGTCTCGTACCATCCGTTCAGGTTCGCCGGGACCACGTGACCACCGATGAGCACGAAGCCGTCGAAGCTCGCCACCAGACTGGCTCTTCCATTGCTGCCCGGCAGCGCAAGGAGGGAGTCCGCGGCGTGCATGGCGGCATAACGCAGGCCCGGGTGCAGGGCCTCGGCGCCAACGTAAAGACTGTCGATGATCCGGCCCTGCGAGCAGGACAGGTAGAACTGACCCTGATAGAAGCTGCTCGAGTCCGTGGTGACGAGGATACTGAACTCGGCCCAGACGAAGTGACGCTCCGTTCCCAACGCACGCACCTCGTGACGGACGGTGTACGGCGGCAGCAGGGCTTTCCAGTCCGCCACCGGTGTCGCGAACAGGGCGTGGGGGGCGATGTGCAGCGGCACGGCGGGCGTGCCCGGATCGCCGTCCCAGTCCTCGGTCACGACGAAGCCATCGAGGAAGCCTGAGCGGATGCGTGGGATCCACGCGTCGAGGGAGTCCAGGTCGGCGCGGGACATCCCGCGCGGGTCGACCTTGATGACGTCGTCGTTCTGGTTGTCCGTCTCGGCCCGCAAGGCCTGGATGGAGAGGGCGAGGTCCGTGAGGGAGGCCTCCAGCGAGGTTCCCGCCGAGCTCATGTGTGCCGCACCGTCGGCGCGCAGGGCCATCCAGCCGCTGCCCGGGGTGAGCGCCTGATGAGTGGCCGAGGAGTCATAGGCGGCGAGGTTCAACTCGTAGGCGACGGCGGTGTGACAGAGTGACGCGAGCAGGTTCGCCGCGGCGCGCAGGGCGTGGATGTCCGTGAGGTCGATCTCGATGGGTGAAGCCAAGTCGTCACCCTGCATCTGAGGAGTGACGGTGAACACATAGCCCGGGGTGGCTCCGACCACGTAGAGGTGAGCGATGCAGTCCTGCAGGCGAGTCAACACGCGCTCACGCAGGATGGTCTGCACACGGCCGATCTGTGGGTCGGGTTCGGCGACGAGGTGACGCGATTGAGCGAGCAGGGACATCGGCACGATGCCGAACGGCAGCCGCAGCGCGTTCGGGGAGCCGAGCGCCAGCGGGACGCCCATGGGAGCGAGGGCGACACCCGGTATCGTGAAGGGGGTATGGCTTCCCATGTATGCGCCCCACTCGTCGAAAGCCGCATTGACCTCGGTGTCGGTGGACAGCGTGAGGAGACCGGTCACCGCGACCCCGAAGTGCGCGTCGAGATTGTTGGGGTCCGCTGCCAGGGCCTGACGGTACAGGGCATCGGCCGTGCGGAAGTCCAAGCTGCTGAGGGAGGGCGGCGGAGTGGGGGACTGCATGAGGTCGTGCATGACCCCACCGAGTGCCGCATTGGCCTGCGCCACGTACTGTTCGGCGCAACTCGTGCAGTTGGTGAGCGAATCCTCCGCCTTCTTGCCACATCCCGCGATGAGTAGCGCACCGAGTACGAGGATCGGTGCAGCGAGTCGAGTGCGACGGGCAATCCTGGACATACGGGGCCTCCGTGAAGGGATGTCGCCGGAAGTGGTTCATGGCGCCTGAGGAGTGACGCTCGGCCCTGCAGTCGCGAGGCCCGCGCCAACGTGCCCACGGTAGGGACTCCCGGAATGTGAAATAAGAGGTCTCGTGGGCCCATGGCACTATGAGAGGCGGCTTCCATGGGAGTGCGTGAGCGCGGCACGCACAGGACTCGGTGCGTGGGGTGGCGCCTAGAGCGTCGCGCAGTATGCGCGGGACACTCGACAGCACTGACGATGGTCCAGTGGTCGCCCATCGCGCGTCGGGGGGCGGGACGCATTGAGCGTGCTGTCGTGCGCGACAGGGGAGCGAGCGCGCATCGCGCCGGATAGGAATGGTCGTTCGGGTCCGACAGGGGCACGAGTACGATGCGGGCAGGTGCTACGTCAGATTGCGGGGTCCTGCCTCAGCGGATCCATGGTGCCGGAGCTCAAGGTCCCTGCGCCTCATCATCGTGACCACGTCCGTCTGGCGGCCGCTGCCGAGGACGAGAACCGCTCAGCAGTCCTCGGGGACGGTCACTCCCAGTGCGCGCAGGCACTCCTGTATGCCGTCGGTGCCGGTGAGGTAGCGGGTCTCGCCGACGGTGCCGTCGTCGCGCAGGGTCGCGATCGTGAGCGGGGCGGCGGCGTTGCCCAGGAAGATCCGCAGCATCCAGCGGCCCTCCTGAGGCCACGCCCGCTGGAAGCGGTACACGCCCCGGCGATCGGTGGGTTCCAGCCGCAGCAACACGGTGCGGTGCTTGCCTTCGACCACGCCCTCGGCCATGCCCCACGGTTCGAGCCGTGTGTCGGACCGAGTCGCGTGTACGCGCAGGGTGTACGTGGCGGATTCGCGAGCGGGGCCCTCGACGCGTCCGTGCAACCCACGCACTTCGCCCGCGAATGAGAACGACGCGAGCGAGGCGAGCATGACCAAGGCGAGTAGGGGTCGGGACATGAGGGGCTCCGGGTGCGTGGGCGGTGAACGAGCGTGATGACGATGCCGGTCACATGATGAGAGGAGTCTGGCACTCGAACATGCGAGCCGCAAGGGAATGTGCTGGGGCCACAGTCCGGATGCGGCAATGTTTTCCCTTGTGCGAACCGTGCCGGACATTAGGTTGGCGAGCGCGCCGAGTGGTCATGCGGTGTCAGCTGCCTGCCCGGAATCGACGAGGTTCCTCACCACGCTCGCCCGATCATCGTCAGGAGCCCCATCCATGCGACTGTATGCCTCCATCCTCGCTTCAGCTCTCGCCATTCTCTGCGCCCTGCCGCCGATATCCGCACACGCGGCCAGCAAGCCGGTGCCGGGGATCGGCGTCATCGTGAAGAAGCACCCTTGCGGGAACCCGAAGTGCAGCTGCCATGCGCGCGTCACCGCGAGTCCGATGACCGAGCGTGAGTGTTCGGGCCTCTACCTCGACCTGCCGGCGGACTTCTTCGGTGCGGGGTCCGCGCCGTTGATCGGCAACATCGGTCTGCAAGGGCGGTGCGACTTCACGGGCACCTGTGTGACGGACAGCGGTGGGCCGGGGCCACTGGACCCGGATCACGACGACGACGGCCGACTCGACTACCGCGAGGGAGCGCTGCCGGGGCAGTTCGAGATCGTGATGCCGGCCATGACCCTGTACTCGCTCGGTCCCATCCCCGTGGACATGGGCGGGACGCCGGACAGCGTCGGCGTGATCGTGACACTGAGCGGGCCAGGGCCCATGCCGGACGACCCCATCACCGGTGGGTTCGAGTTGGTTCCCGGTACGGTGCTGCCGGTGGGAGGTGCGTCCACGGTGCAGGCGAGCCAGATCACGCTGCACGCCTCGATCTCGTTCGTGAACGCCACCACAGGCGCGCTCGTGGGCGGGACGTTGGAGCAGGTCCTGCCCCTCGCGCTCAAGTATCCCCTCATACCGGTCGCCCGCCCGGCCTTCGGGACGGTGGACGGACGCATCATCATGGGGCAGCAGGCTTCGGGGAACGTGCCGTTCGTCTACGTGAGCGCCGGGGGTGAGCTGCAACTGCAGATGACCTCGTACGACGTCCCGATGCCCGTATCCGTGCGCAGCACGACGTGGGGTGGGCTCAAGCAGCGCTGGCGCTGAGCGGGCCCGAGTCCTCGAGGCACGGAAGC
>JBEGMG010000333.1:0-3734 GCA_041183165.1 Actinomycetota bacterium
CATTCATGCCGGATGCGACCTGCGGCCGCGAGCTCCCCGTCGACGCGAGGGTCAGTACGGGCGATCGGACTTCCCGTCCCCCTGCTTCCCATCCCCCGGCTTGCCGCCCGCCGCGCCACCAGCTCCACCAGCGCCCTTCGGCGCATCCTTGCCTGCGTCCTTCTCCGAGTCCTTGCCTTCGGAGCCCTCCGCGACTTCCGCTGCTTCTGCTTCGTCCTGGTACTCGATGCGCGTGTCCGAGTTCAGGTCGTCCTTCGGAACCCGAATCTCGTAACGATCGCCGAGGGAGTTCTGCACGACAGCCACAGCTGCGGGCCGGCGGTCCGTTCCTGCCCGTTCCGTCGCAGGATCGGCATACACGTCGACGAGGAAGTAGCCGGTCTCGAAGTCGATGCCGCTCTTGTTGCCAGAGATCGCATCACCAGGCTGGATGGTGAATCGTTCCTTGCGACGCTGCCCATCGAAGTAGCGATAGACCTCGACGGTTGCCTGGCCCATGCCTAGACGTCCCTCGCCGGCCTGCGCATCGACCACGAAGAACGCGACCGGCAGCGACACGCGGAAGGGCGCGCTCCACTCGGATGCGACGGTATTGATGGTAAAGCCGTCTCCAAGCTTCTTCTGCGATTCGACGAGGAGAGATGTATTCGTGAAGAAGGGGTTGTAGACCTTTGCGACGGCGCGATAGCGGTACTGCTCGCCTGGCTTCACGCCGATGTCATGCGCCCAGACCACGATCGAGTCCGCAGTACCGATGTCGGAAGAGGCAACATCCTTTGCCTTCGCATCCGACTCGGAGAGCCCCCGCTTCTTGAGCTTCTCCGCCAGAGAAGCCTCCTTGCTCTTTCCGTCGGAATCGAGCTTCTTCAGCTTCTTGGTCAGGGCGATCCGCTTGTCGCGGTTGGCGTCAGCAGCAGCGTTGTTGCGTCCAGACATGCCACCCGCAGACCCTCCACCCGCGGCACCACCGAGACCACCGCCTGGTCGACCGAGTCCGCCGCCGCCGCTTCCGCCGCGACCGCCCTGGCCACCGCGTTCCTCGTCCTTCTTCTTCTCCTCTTCCTTCTTCTTGTCTTCCTTCGAGGTGTCCTCCAGGGGACCGCCGATGTCCTCAAGGTCTTCCTTGACGCGCTTGGTCTGGACGGCGATGTTGTTGAGTTCGCGCTTCAGGCGACGAATCTCGCCATCGAGCTTCACCATCTCAGGATCCTCACTCACCGCGCCCGAGATCGGATCGATCTCCGTGAGGAGCAGTGCTGGAGAGAACACGGAGCGCTTCGTGGCATAGAAGTCGGGCTGGAGGATCTGCCGCTGGTTGCCCTTGTCGCTGAGGTACGAGAACGCGGAGTCTCGGAGCCCCGCATCGATGCTCTTCGCGATCTCCGGACGGAAAGAGAACTGCCCGGGAAGCGGCGGCACCACGGCGGACTCGCCCCATGAGCCATCGCTCAGCTTGCGCTCGCGCTGAAACTCAATGTCGATCACGAACAGCGTGCTGCGGTACCAGAACCCAGGGATCTGGGCCCCGCCGCGGGTCGACTCAAGCTCGCTCCGCATGGTCTTGGCATCCAGCACGGCGCTGGGCACCGCCCATGTCATGTCGTATGAGATCGTTCCTGCGGGAAACGCAGACTTGAGTGCGCTCTGCTGCTCCACCGCGCTTTGATCGAGCGTGTCGGAGATCTGAAGCGTCGGGCGCATGGCAAGGACGGGCAGCTTCGGCACATGGAAGGGCGTGCCCGCCGTCGCCCCTTCCGACTGCAGCACCTTCGCGATCGCAGGCTGGATCGATGGAAGGTCGCCGCCCGGCGCAACGGACTTTCCAAGCGCGGAGGCGAAGTTCTCCGCCTGCGGCTTCAGGCGATCGCCGAGCTTCTCGGAGATCGAAGGCGCAGGCTGCTCGAGCTTCTGCGCCAGCCCCTGCGTGCGGGTGGAAAGGGCCTCATCGATCTCGCTCGGCGCGGCGTTGCGCCCATCGAGCGTGACGTTGTTGTGCGTGCCCAGCACCTGCCAGGCGACGACGCTCAGGAACACGACTCCGGCTGCACCCAGCACGAACTTCTCGATGTGCTGCTCGACGAACGGGATGCCCTTGTTCTTCATGTCTTGATCCAGTGGGTGGCGAGAGATTGGGTCTGCTGAGGATTTCGTTGATAAGGCCGAGGCCGATAGGTCACATGCCCTGTGCCGCGTCGGCAGGGGCCGAGCCGTCACCCGACGGAGCGGGAGCCGAAGAAGTGATGCCGAGTGCCGTACGCACGGACTCGGGCATGTGCTTCGCCGTCCAATCGCGGAACCAGACCGTCTCGACTGTCGCCGTGACGGTGCTGACGGGAGCAGGACCGTAGAGGTAGCCCATCCGAGCCGCCGCGAAGGGATCCGCCGGGGCGAGGCGCACGTTGGTGACGGTCATGAAGTTCTCAGCGGCGAGCGCGTCGAACACCTTGGGGAGCTTCGAGGTCTCTGCGATGAAGGTGACCTCCGCGAGACGGACGTCGTAGACGCCGTTGCTGACCCGGCCGGTGAACCGCTGGCTGAAGTCGCGCTTCGCCTCCTGCTTGGGATCGATCACAGGCTCGGCCGGCACCACGGGCGTTGCTGCAGCATCCGCCACAGCACCCTCTGCCGGCGCCGTGCCGTCGGTTGCCGGCGCAACGTCGCCACCCATCGCGGACGCTTCGCCGCCGCCGGAGGAAGCCGTCGGAGCGGCCATCTCCATCGGCAGCACCTTGAGCGACATGATCTGCTTGACCGGCGACTGAAGCACCGAGCCCGCCGAGCGGTTGCACGAGGTGAAGGCGCGCATGATGTCGGTCGCGACCCAGAGCTTCCACTGCATGTCGAACAGGGCGGTGTCCTGCGCAGCGGAATCTGCCTTCGTCTTGTAGAGACCGGTCACGGACGCACGGGACGGAACCTCAAACGCGGAGAGGTCGCCGTACATCGAGATCTTCTTGGCAGCCTCGGTGTACTCGGCGATGCGGACCTTGCCCAGGTGCCGATCGAGCTGAGACGACTGATCGGCGTTCAGCTTCGCCCTCGACTCTTGCTTGAGCTCAGCCTGGATGTATCGAAGTTCAGCGCCCTCGACGGCCTTGGCGACGTCGGTGTCCCTCGGCGGCATTCCCGCGCGGGCCTCCTGAAGGAGCTTCGCATACGCAGCGGCGATGGCGTCCGCGACCTTGAAGCGAACCGCCTCGACGGCTGCATTCGACTTGGTGTCGTAGCGCGGGAAGACACCTGCGTCGACCGCGGGCTTGTGCTTCGGATCGGTCTCAGAGCCGTTGTTGAAGACGCGGGCCCGTGTGTAGACCTCGGTCGCATCCTTCGAGTACTTCTCGAGGGCTGCGCTGAACTGATCCACGACCTGATCGGTCGCGACGACGTCGAGTTCAACCGGTTCGCCACCCGGAACAGGCAGCATCGCCTTTGCATTCGATGCCGAGGTGAGATCGTTGTAGACCTGCGCGCGGCGCTGGGCCTCCTTGCGGACGCCCTCGCCCATCATTTCCGCCGCGAAGTAGCCGCCGACGGGAACGAGGATGACGATGCCGGTGAACACCACGGCGAGCGTGTTGTTCTTCGCCCAGGAAACGACGACCTCAAGCTGCTTGGGGAGTTGCTTTGCCATGGATCACTGACCCTCCGCAGCAGGCGCCGCTGCTGGAATCGCTTCCCTGAACTTGACCACGAAGGTCACCTTGCCGACATGCACGGTGCTGTTCGGTGGATAG
>JBEGMG010000334.1:0-4111 GCA_041183165.1 Actinomycetota bacterium
GGCCCTATCCCGTTCCCCCTGCTGCACATCGACAGCACCTGGGAGTTCCGCGAGATGATCGAGCACCGTGGCCGCATGGTGGCCGAGCTGGGCGCCACCCTCATCGTCGGAATCAACGACGAGGGAGTGCGCGACGGGGTGACGCCGATGTCGCACGGTGTTCAGGAGTACACCCGCATCATGCGCACCGTGCCCCTCCTGAAGTCGCTCGACGACGGTGCCTTTGATGCCGCGATCGGGGGAGGCCGTCGTGACGAGGAGCGCAGTCGGTCCAAGGAGCGCATCTTCAGCCTCCGCGAGCCCGGTCACCGCTGGGATCCCCGCAAGCAGCGTCCGGAGTTCTGGCGCACGCCCAACACGTCGCTCAACGAGGGCCAGACCATGCGCGTCTTCCCCATCTCCAACTGGACCGAGCTCGACGTCTGGCGCTACATCCGCCGCGAGGGCATCCCCGTGGTCGACCTGTACTTCGCCCGTGAGCGCACCGTCATCGACCGCAAGGGCTCGCTGCTCATGCTCGATGACGACCGCATGCCCCTAGAGCCCGGCGAGGTCCCGCACACGCGCAAGGTGCGCTTCCGCACCCTCGGCTGCTATCCCGTGACCGCCGCGGTCGAATCGGATGCCGAGACCCTGGATGATCTCATCTACGAGATGGAGACGACCAACATGAGCGAGCGCGCGGGTCGCCTCATCGACGGTGAGAAGGGTGACTCGATGGAGGCCAAGAAGAAGTCGGGCTACTTCTAGGCCGACGCTGGGCAGGTGGTCAGCCGGTGTTGCGCAGACCGGTGGCGATGCCATTGATCGTGACCGAGAGGGCTCGCTGCAGTTCGATGGTCGGATCCCCTGTGGCGCGCATCCGCTGCAGTAGGCGTACCTGCATCTCATGCAGCGGCAGGAGATAGGTGTCGCGCACCTCGAACGTGCGATGCAGCGTGGGATTGACGGAGAGCAGATGTGGCTGACCCGTCACACGCTTGAGCTCCGCCACCGTGAGAGCGTGTTCCTCCTCGATGTCCCCGAAGAGCCGGCGTAGGTGGTCCGGCACGAGTCCGTCGACGTAGCGGCGGGCGATGTCGAGATCGGTCTTGGCGAGGGTCATCTCGACGTTCGACAGGAAGTTGCGGAAGAAGTGCCACTGGCGGTGCATCGCGCTGAGCGCGTCGCCGTAGCCCGCCGCGCGGGCGGCGGCCAGCCCTGAGCCGACGCCGTACCAGCCGGGCACGATCTGGCGGGACTGGGTCCAGCCGAAGACCCAGGGGATCGCGCGCAGGCCATCGATGCCCGCCGCGGTGTCGGGGCGGCGTGCGGGGCGCGAGCCCATGTGCATCCCGCCGAACTCCTCGACCGGCGTCGATGCGGCGAAGTAGGCAGGCAGGTCGGGGTCATCGACCAGTCGGCGGTAACGCGCCTGAGCCGCCGCCGACGCGGTGTCCATGACCGCGTCCCACACGGCGAGCTCCTCGAGGGAGTTGCGCGGATGGTCGTGCAGCAACGTGGCATCCATCACGGCCGCGAGGATCTGCTCGAGGTTGTCTCGGGCGAGGGTGGGCAGGAGGTATTTGTCGGAGATGACCTCGCCCTGCTCCGTGAGCTTGATGCGTCCCTCGAGCACGCCCCACGGCTGGGCGAGGATCGCGTCGTACGTCGGTCCGCCGCCACGGCCAACGGTGCCACCTCGCCCGTGGAAGAGCGTGAGAGCGATGCCGGCTTCGGCGGCCGTATCGCGCAGTCGCCGCTGGGCGAGGTGGATCTCCCACTGCGAGGTGGTGATGCCGGCGTCCTTGTTGGAGTCGGAATACCCGAGCATGACCTCCTGCACGTTGCCTCGCGAGGCGAGCAGGCGCCGGTAGGTGGGGTCGGCGAGGAGCTGGCCCAGGATCACGTGAGCTGCGCGGAGTTCGTCGACCGTCTCCAGTAGCGGGACGAAGCCAACCATCGCCGTGCCTGCATCAGTGTCGACGAGTCCGGCCTCCCGGGCGAGCACGACGGCGGCCAGCACATCGTCCGCGCCCTTGGTCATCGACACGATGCAGGTCTCGACGGTGCGGGGGCCGTAGCGCTCGATGGCCTCGCGCGCGGACACGAAGGCTCCGTAGGTCGCCAGCGCTGAGGGATCCAGCGGCGGGGGAGTGGGAGCGAGCGGGCGCCGCGAGAGCAATTCGGCGGAGAGCAACTCCCGGCGCGCAGCGGCGTCCAGGGACACGAAGTCGGTCGCGCCCGGGAGGCGGCCGAAGAGCTGGCCGACGGCCTCCCGGTACTTGGCCGAGTGCTCGCGCAAGTCCAGGGTGGCCAGGGGCAGGCCGATCGCGGCGATGACGCGCAGTGCCCGGTCGATGACACCGATAGCCGCGATGGAGCCGTCCGCCGCGAGCGAGGCACGGACCTGCATGAGGTCATCGAGCAACTCGCTCGTGCAGCGGTAGTCGCGGCCGGGCACGTGCGGCCCGCGCGAGCCGATGCGTTCGCGGGTGAGGCGCAGTCTGTTGTGGATGACGGAGAGCTTCAGGCGCACGGGCTCTTCGGCGTTCAGCCTGAGGAATCTCCTGTCGAACTCCGGCAGGTGCTCAAGGTCGCTCTCCACGGACGCGCGCAGTGAGGAGTCGGCGCCGGCGAGCCGCTCGCTCACGGAGAGGTCCTCGAGGAGTCGGTCGACGATGGGCAGGATGTCGCTGATGGCGTGGTCGCGCTGGAAGTCGATGACGGCGCGAGTGACCTCCGGGGTGACGAAGGGATTGCCGTCCCGGTCACCGCCGATCCACGAGCCGAAGCTGAGCGGTGCGCTCGCCGGTGGCAGGTCGGCGCCGAGCAGTCTGAAGGCCGTCGCGAGATCGTCGAGGACCTCGGCGAGCGGGCCGCGCGCGAGGTCGTCGAGGTAGTAGAGCGCATTGCGTGCCTCGTCCACGACCTGCGGCTGCTCGAGGCGCAACTCGTCGGTCTGCCACAGCAGGTCGACCAACTCGGCGATACGCGACCAGCGTCGCTCCTCGTCGATGAGGTTGTCGAGGAGTAGGTCGGCGATGCGACGTTGCTTGGTGAGGACCGAGCGCCGAGCGGCCTCGGTCGGGTGCGCGGTGAAGACGGGACGCACGGCCATGGCGTCGGCCAGCGCGCCTGCCTGCTCAGCAGTCACGCCGTGCTCGCGGGCGCGCTGGGAGGTGCGCACGATCAGGCTGCCCTCGGATTGCCGGCGTGCGCGCACGTCGCGGGCGCGCTGGACCTGCTCGGCGACGTTCGCCAGGTCGAAGTAGATCGAGAAGGCCCGGGCCAGCATCGTCGCCTCGTGGAGGTCGAGGCCATCGATGATGCGGGTGGCGGCGTCGGGGTCCTCACGGACCGCGGCACGCACTGCCTCGACGGTCCCGAGGAGTCCGGCCCCTTCATGGCCGGCGAGCGCCTGGCCGAGGAGTACGCCGAGGTGGCGGATGTCCTCGCGGAGGGAGGCATCGGACTCGGGGCCGGTCGTGGTGCTCACGGGAAGGACCGTACCGATCCCATGTTGCCGCCGCGTTTCGTGCCAGTGCGGACGAACGAGCCGTCAGTAGGGTCGGAGGGTGGTGAGCATCGTCTTCGGTCTGCTCACCGCCTCCTTCTTCGCCAGCAGCAGCCTGCTGTCGTCCCGGTCGGTCAAGGTCATCGGATCGGCATCCTCGCTGGCGTGGGCCATGCTCGTCGGCCTGGTGATCACCACCCCCTTCGTCATCGCCTCCGGGGTGCCGGCCAATCTGCAAGCCAGCCTGCCGTGGATGGGAGCCGCGGCCCTGGGCAATGTCTTCGGGATCCTCATCGCGGGGTTCGCCCTGCGCGTCGGCAAGGTGGGCGTGGTGGCGCCCATCCTCGCCACGGAGGGGGCTATCGCGGCGGTCATCGCGGCGGTGCTCGGGGAGAGCATCGCGCCGATCGTCGCCTTCGTCCTCATGGTGATCGTCGGGGGGATCGTGCTGTCGGCCGTGGCACCGGATCCGGAGCCACTTGCGAACGAGCGTCCGCTCTACGCGGCGGCGCTCTCCACGGTCGCGGCGGCCTGCTTCGGGGTATCCCTCTTCTCCGCTGGCAACCTCAGCGACGAGGTCCCCATCGCCTGGGTGCTCCTCCCGGCACGCCTCGT
>JBEGMG010000335.1:0-4901 GCA_041183165.1 Actinomycetota bacterium
CTTCCCGCCTGCCTCAGAATCGGGACAGGCCCTCCGGCGCCGGGGCCGGAGGGCCTCCCAGGACGGCGGCGGACGCCGCAGGCCGAAGCCCGGGTGGGGAGGCAGGTCCGCCTCCACCACCCTGGTGGAAAGGGCCGCAGGGTTCGTGTTCCCATGCGGAACAAAATGGCTCCCGGTGCTGGAGGTAGCTCGAACGATCTGCCTCGCGCCGGACGAGGAGGTGCGGTTCCGGCTGGGCGGGATGCGGTCCGTCACGCCGGGCTTCTCGCCTTGACCTCGGCCAGGAAGTGCCGGAGCGCCAGGAAGTGGAGCTGGGTGCCCCGCTCGGTCGGGTCCGCGAGCGGGGTGAAGCCGAACCGCCGGTAGAACTCGACCGCATCGGCCTTGGCGTCCGTGGCGAGGCCCACGCACCCGAAGCGCTCGGACTGCTCGACGGCAAGGGCGCAGCACTCCCTAAGCAGCCGCTTGCCGAGGCCCTGGCCGCTGCGTCCCGCGTCCACGCCCAGCCGGGCGATCAGGAGGACGGGGAGCTGGTAGTCCGGCAGGCTGCCGCGTTGGCCGTCGGGGAGCTTCAGGCTGTGTGCGGCAACGGTGACGAAGGCGGCGACCCCGGAGGCATCGGCGAACACGTAGGTCACGCCGATCTGGTGGCGGAACTGGTTCTGCCCCGCGAAGCGCCGAAAGAACGTGTCGAGGTCGCCGTTGCCGCACGAGAAGCGAGATCGGTCGTCCTCCTTTCGGAGGCTGCGGAACTCCACCGCTCAGTCCGCGAAGAGCGCGCGGACGCCGGCGGGAGCGGCCGAGTCGCCTTCGACCAGCTCACGGAGGTGGACCGCGTAGCGCTCGCCCACCGGCAGCTCTGCTGGCAGGACGTGGCGCGAAAGCTCGTGCGCCTCGCGGTATAGAGCCTGGACGTCGATGCGCTCGTCGAGAGGCAGCACCGACTCGGGGATGACAACCCGGGGCACGATGGACAGGAGGCGCAGGTGCGAGATCGACGCCACACGGACCTGCTCCATTAATCCCCGTCGAAGCCACGGCGGGCAGGGCCACCGATCCGCGTCGATCAGTGGGGCGAGGAGTGCGAGCAGCGCGACCTCGCCCGCGACGGTCTCCTCGAAGATGCTCCGAATCACCGGTGGAGTCCGGAAGTCGGCGAGGGACTCGCTCAACACCTCGGCCGCATCGTCGGGGAGATCGAAGTCGCCGATGGCGTCCAGGGCCTGGGTCACCGCGTCGATGCGCGCGGCCAGCAGCCGGGCACACTCCTGGGCGAGGTGCGTCGGCCCGAAGGCATCGGCGAAGGTCCGCTCCACCGCGGACGGATCGGGGAGCTGGCTGAAGTCCACCTCGCGGACCAGCTCGATCTCCCAGGCGAGGAAACGCGGGTCGCGGGCGATGGCGTAGATGCGTGCGTGCAGGTCGGCGACGTCCTGTGCGTCGAGGACGTAGGCGCCCAGCTCCTCGACCGCCGCGTAGAGCTGCGCCTCGGCAGGCGAGAGTGGGCGCTGCCGGCGAAGCGCCTTGGCGATGGCCGCAGCCGTCTCCATCAGGCAGGACCACGCGGCGCTGGCTTGCAGGGACAGGGGCTCGGCTGGCAGGGCGACGGTCATCGTGTGCTCACTTCAAAGATAACCCCGGACGGGGGTGAAGTCGTCTTCGACGCGGAAGGGGCCCAGGTGGTTCCGGGATCGGTCGTGGCGGCGTCAGGATGTACCTCCTTCTGGCCCCCTCTTCGGCCCCGCCTTGTGGACCCCAAAACCGCCGTTGTGGAGCCCCATCGGCGGCGCGGCCTTCTGGACCATCCGTGCCCCGAGGCCCGAGGCTCAGCGGGCTCCCCGCGGCGCGATCCTCTTCCGCGAGCTGTTGACCTCGTGCTGGGCGAGCAGCTTCGTGAGGGGAGGGTTCTCGGCGTCCCCGACGTAGCCGATGATCTGGAAGTCGCGGGTCATCGGATGCCGCCAGATGTCGAGGCGCACCTCGCGCCAGTGGACGCGTCTGCCGACGACAGCAAGCCCTCGAAGCTCCACCGGAGGACGCCGCTCCCCAGGGGCCCGATGGCGATCATCGGGTAGCCCTTCGTCTCGAACCAGGTCCGCGACCTGGGTTCGGCGGTCGAGCAGCTCGGCGTCTCCCACCGGCGGCAGCTCGATGGTCCATGTGTCCGGGGTCGCGAACACGGCGGGTTCGTGATCCACCCACTCCAGCGCGTCGAGCACGGGATCGAGCCTGACCTCGAAGGAGACCTGCTCCCGTCCCTTGGCGCTCCCGGCCGCCCGCCAGGTCTCCCCGGTCGGAGTGACCGTGAAGCCCGAGCCGAGCGTGTCCACGGCTCCGGCCCCGAGGAGCTTGACTAGAACCTGCTCCGCGAGGCGCGTGTCGGTGCCCATCCCCATCGCTCGGGCAAGCTCCCCGATGTCTGTGACACCTGCATGGATCAGATCGAGCACCGTGTCTTCGGCCGCACTGACGGGGCGTTCACGCTCCACGTCCATCTCCAGCCGCCATACCGGCAGCGGGAGGGCGGCGAGCACGGTCTGCTCCAGCTCGTAGCCCTGGCGATCTCGCTCATCGGCGACGTGGCCACCCATCGCTACTTCCTCCCTGGGCCGAGCGGCTTCTTGTGGAGCGCTGCCGCCAACGCAGAGCCCAGCGCCCCGCTTGGGGCGATGCTGGCGCTCGACACCTGGTTGTCCTCGGGGATCAGCTCAAGGAGCTGCTTCAGTCGGGGTGTGCCCCTTGCTCCCGTCCTGTCACCGACCATGACCAAGAGGCTCTTGGCCCTGGACAGCGCAACGTTGAATCGGCGGCCGTCCGCCAGGAACCGCCTCTCTGCCTCGCCCGTGCGGACCAGGGAGTACAGCACCACGTCGGCTTCCCGACCCTGGAAGGAGTCCACGGTCGCCGCCTTCACGCGCAGCGCCGTCCACTTCTTGTCGGCGCCCTTCAGGTCGGCTTGGAGCTTGTCGGCCTGGCCTCGATAGGCTGCGATCACGGCGACTTCGAGCTTGACGTTGGCCCGGCGAGCGTCACCGTCGAGTCGGGTGAGCAACTCCACGATGGCCTCTCTTTCCTGGTCGTTCGCCCGCGACGTCTTGCCGACCTTGTAGTCGCGGCCCTCGACATCGACCCACATGACCCTGTGCTCGCGGTTGAACACGCCATCTGGGAGAGGCCGGTCGGCGGTGCCGGGTCCGTTCTTCACCTTGCCGTCGTAGAAGAGCTGGCTGACCACGTCACCGATGCTGGGGTGCATCCGGAACTGCATGTCCAGCATGTCGCGGTGGTCCGCCGGCACCAACCCAAAGAGGTGCTCAAAGAGCGAGTACTTGGCCTGGTCCTCGCTGATCCCCAGCTCTTGGAGCGCCTTGGTGGTCGTGTCCTCCAAGAACGGCGGGAGCTGCTTCTGATCTCCGACGAGCAGGAGCTTTCGGGCGTGGACGATGGGGACGAGGACCTCGCCAACGGTCGCCTTGGCGGCCTCGTCGATGATGACCAGGTCGTAGGTTTCGCCGTCCAGACCGTCCAGCGGGCGGGACGAGCGGGCCGTCGTCGTACCCCACACCTGCACGAGACCGTGGTAGTCGTCGCCGACGTTGCGCGCCCGATGCTCGACGCAGTTCACCCACTCCTCCTGCGCCGGTCGTCCCGGCTCGGGGGCCGGGAAGAGGCGGGTTCCCGACTTCACCCGCCCGACGAACTCCTTGTATGCGGCGTCGAAGCCTGCCCAGGGACCTTCCTCTCGGGCACGCTCAGCGCGGACGTCGCGAACCACGATCCAGTCCCGCTTGAGCTTGTCGCGGACCTTGAGGGTCTTCTCGATGGCGTTGGCGACCGCGTCATTGGCCTGGGCACACACCAGGATGCGGGCCCGGGGGTTCCGCTCAAGGGTCTGGGCCACTACCTCGGTGATGATCGTCGTCTTGCCGGTGCCCGGCGGCCCTTGCAGGCAGAACACGCCATCGCTCGCCAGGATGCGATTCACGATGTCGCGAACCCTTTGCTCCGGGGTCAGCCCCTTCTGGAGCAGGTCCACGAAGGGCTTGTCCCCCATTCGGTGGGCCGCGGCCTCGGCGAGCAGGTGGGGCATGTCCGGTCGAGCCGTCTCGCCCCTGGACAGCGCGTCGCTCGCCGTCTCCTGCTGCCGAAGCTGGCGCTCCTTCTGGTAGTTCTTCACGAAGAACTGGCCGGCACGCAGCAAGGTGCGCTTCTTGTCAGTGCGCACCTGGATGGTGTTCCGGTCGCGTTCATACCCGGTCACCTTCCCGACGATGTGCCCTGTGTCGTCCAGGACATCGATGTCCGAGGGGTCGTCGAACATCGAGTACCAGTCTTCGGTCGGCGCGTCGTCGAACACCTCTTGCTCTTCGAACTCCACTCCTCCGGCCTGCATCCGGGCCTTCACGACGTTCTTGAGCAGGGCGGCGGTGGCGATGCGCACTTCGGTCGCCCTGAGGCGGAAGCCGCCCCTTACGGTGACCCTCTCGATCTGGGCGCCTTCCCGCCCCGAGGCTCGGCCGATCCGAGCCTCACGCTGGTCGTAGACCTGCTCACCCCCCTCGACGATGCCCTCGACGACGAAGACAGGGAGCCGCTCACGTTCGATGTCTATGATCAGCCGTGCACGCTCGACGATCTCGGTGGTAGCACGCCTCGTTGCCTCGCGGTTCGCCTCCCGGGCAAAGTCGATCAGCTCTTGCCCGCTTCCCATGCCCAGCCTGAGCCGGAGCGGGCACTCGACGGCGCTGCGTCGGTGAGCTTCGTGCACCGGGCCGGGATTCTGGCCAGCGGCGACCGCGAACAGCTCCCCCTCGCCCTCGGAACGGAGCAGCGCAAAGAGGGAGCGGCCATAGAGGCGGATCAACTCTCCCCTTTCATCTCGCTCCAGCCGAACCCGCAGG
>JBEGMG010000336.1:0-2847 GCA_041183165.1 Actinomycetota bacterium
GGCATCCCGGCCCGAGTGTTGAAGGATCGACGCGAGGTCTACGCCGCGCAGGTCCAGCGCCGCGCGGCTCTCGCTGATATCGCGCGCAAAACGGCCGTGGCAGCGGATCGCAATGCGGGGATCGGCGCAGTTACGACCTCAGGAGATTGACCGACCGCCCCGCTAGGCGCGCGGGCGGCGCAGGAATGCGCGGGTGTGACTCCGCGAGGGCGCGCGCGTACGCGTCGTCCGTCTGCGCGGCGAGCAAAGACCAGCCGTAGGAGTCGCGCAGAGACGAACGCGCCGCCTCGGCCATCCTCCGCGAACCCTCCGGATCACGGATGGCCGCCGTGACGGCATCCGCGAGGCCCGTGGCATCCCCGGGCTCGAAGACCCTCCCGGTCTCGCCGTCCTCGACGAATTCCGCGAGACCGCCGGTGCGGGCTACCACGAGCGGTGCACCGAGGGCAGCACCCTCGAGTGCGACGAGTCCGAAGGGCTCGTAGAGGCTCGGCACCACGAGGACATCTGCCGCCGCAATCAGGCCGTGGAGCTCGGTCTCGGGAAGCCAGCCGACGAAGTCGACGGCTCGGCCCAAGCGGCGCGCACGCACCTGCTTCTCGAGTTCGTCGGCGTGGCCACCGCGTCCGGCGATGACCGCGCGCAGGCCGGGGAGTCGCCGGCGAAGGCGCGGTAGTGCCTCGATGAGCGTATGGGCCCCCTTCTCCCACTCCAGTCGCCCGACGAAGACGACCAGGGGGCCGGTGGGGGCATGCACATCGCGCGCTCGTGCGGCTCCTGCGCGCGTGGAGCGCCACCTCTGCAGGTCGATGCCATTGGCGATGACGGAGATGCGGTCGGAGGGCGCGGCGAAGAGCTGCTCCACCTCGCGTCGCATGTGCTGGGAGCAGGTGATGACCCGATCGGCTTCGTGCACGAGCCAGTGCTCGATGGAGTGGACCGCGTCGGAGAGGGGGCTGGGGAGCCAGCCCTGGTGTCGGCCCGCCTCGGTCGCATGGATGGTGGCCACGAGGGCACGTGCATCGATGATCTCGCGCAGGGCGATCGCTGCATGTGAGGTCACCCAGTCATGCGCGTGCACGACGTCGACCGGGCCCGAGTTCGCACCCGCGCGGATCATGCCGGTCTGCATGCCCATCACCCAGGCGAGCAGGGTCTCCTCGCTGAAAGGCACATCGGGCGGATCATGTGGTGCCCGGATCACCCGGATGCCGTCGACGACCTCGACCGACGCCTCACGGTCGGCCGTCTGCGTCAGGACGGTGACGTCGTCGCCGCGCTCGGCCTGCGCCTGCGTGAGCGCGTGGACATGCCGCCCGAGGCCGCCATAGACGATCGGGGGGTACTCCCACGACACGTGCAGCACGCGCATCTGTCGAGCATAGGGCTAATCGGTGAGGCCCTGTCCGAGGAAGGACCGCGAGTCAAGCGCACCGAAGGGATGATCGCGCTCTGCGTCGCGGGCGGCGTACTGCAGTGCGTCATCGAGACGGCCCTCTCGTAGTGCGTGTGCGAGTGCACCGGTGGCGCGGGCGTGGCCGTCGAATCGTGATCGCGCGTAGTCGGCGGCCGTGTCGTGACTGACCATGAAGGCCCAGTCACTGGAGAGTGCCAGCAGCAGCTCGCGGACGAGTTGATCGTGCGCTTGCGAGCGCTCGTTCCGAGGGTGCGTGGCATCCAGGACGGCGAGCGCCTCCTTGGCCAGTGATCCCTGACGGTCGGCGATGTCCTGCGGGCCGGTCCACACGTGCCAGTCCTTCCCCAGTCCCCAGGAGCCCGGGCCCGGGTGCACGCGCCCGACGGGATCCTCGGCGAGGTCGGCGAGGGTGACGATCTCCACGCCCGCAGCCGGCAGGAGGTCCAGCACGCGTTCGAGCCACGCGGGACCCTCGTGCCACCAGTGGCCGAAGAGTTCGGTGTCGAAGGCAGCCACGACGTGGGGCGTGCCGATCGTGCCCGGTGCAGAAGCGAGGTCGATGAGCCTGTTGCACACGACGTCGACGAAGTCATGGGCATCGTGCTCGACTCGGGCGCGCGCCGCGAGCGTGTCGTAGGGAGCCTTCTCATGCGGCTCCACGTGGTGACCGGTGACACGTGCGGGCCGGAACCCCCACTCGTGGTCGAAGGTGTGGAAGTCGCGGTACCAGCGATCGCCGGGGTACCCCCGCTTCGGGGACCACACGCGATAGGTGACCTCAAGATCGCGTCCCAGCACCCGGACATCACACTCCCCGAGGAGCCAGGCCCCGCTGGTCGTCGCGCCCGCACCGAGCAGGCTCGGCCCATCGAGTACGACGTGCTCCACCTCCGAGCGGGCGAAGACCTGCTCCATCCCCGGCTCCCAGGCGCACTCGGGTGTCCACGCTCCTCGGGGCCTGTGCCCGATGCGACGCACCGAGTCCTCGAGTCCGGCGGCCATGCTGGCCACCCCGAGGCGCGGGGGGATGAGCGGAGTGAAGGTGTGCGTGAGCGGGCCGCCGAGCAGCTCGACTGTGCCGGCGTCCACGAGCGGGCGAAGCGCGGCAGAGCCCCCCGCGCTCCAGTGCGCGTCGAAATCAGCGAGTGCGCGGGTCGCCTCGGCGTACTCGCGCTGCCCCACGTGCCGGCGTTCTGCCTGGGATGCCGATGCCATGCCCGCGGCACGCGTCTGCCAATAGCCAAGCCATGTGTGGTGCGCGCGGACCATGCATGGGTCATCCCATTGCGCGGCGACGATGGGCGTGACTCCGAGGGTGAGTTGGCGGCGGTGGCCGAGCGCCGCGCGGCGGCGCAGCAGTGCGAAGAGCGGCTGGTACGACGTCGCCCACGCCTGGTGCAGCCATTCCTCGCCGACGGGCCACGTGCCGT
>JBEGMG010000337.1:0-15693 GCA_041183165.1 Actinomycetota bacterium
GCCCGTGATGGCCACCATCTGGGGCGTGGGGTGGGAGACAAGCGCCCGCCCCGTGTCACGGTCACCCGTGATGACATTGAGGACGCCCGGGGGCAGGATGCCGGCGTCGGTGATGAGCTCAGCCATGCGGACCGTCGACACGGGCGTGGTGTCCGAGGGCTTGAGGACCACGGTGTTGCCCGCGGCGATGGCCGGGGCGTACTTCCAGACCGCCATCATCATGGGGTAGTTCCACGGGGTCACCTGGCCGATGACTCCAATGGGCTCACGGCGAATGATCGATGTGAAGCCCTTCATGTACTCTCCCGCAGCCCGACCCTCGAGCACGCGTGCGGCGCCGGCGAAGAACCGGATCTGGTCGACCATGGGAGGGATCTCCTCCGACATCGTCACCGCGATCGGCTTGCCGGTGTTCTCACTCTCGAGAGCCACGATCTCCTCGGCATGCTCCTCGAAGAGGTCAGCGATCGCGAGGAGTGCCTTCTGTCGCTCGGACGGCGTCGAATCGCGCCACTCGTCGAACGCCGTGGCCGCGACCGCATAGGCGCGGTCGACATCCTCCGGCCCGGACAGGGGGGCGGAGGCGAACACCTCGCCCGTGGAGGGATTGACGAGGTCCTGCGTCTGCCCACTCATGGAGGGCACGCGCTCGCCCCCGATCACGTTGTTCAGCACCCGCTTGTCGCTCACAGCGCTTCCTTTGTCTCAGGGGACCGGTCACCGCGACCGATCGAGAGGCTCACGCTAGCGCCGACGCCCAATCCCGCAGCGCGCCGCCCTCATTCACGACGAAATCCGATGGTCCGAGGGGACTCACGCGACGAAATCCCTTGCTTTGGGGTGCGGTCCGTGCCTAGTCTGGCCCTATGGCCCGCCTTCGACTGGCACGCGACGGCGAACGCGCCGCACCCCCTCTCGACGACGTCTCGAAGGCGATCATCGAGCAGCTGCAGCAGGACGGTCGGCGTCCCTACGCCGCCATCGGCAAAGCGGTGGGCCTCTCGGAGGCAGCGGTCCGCCATCGCGTGCAGCGCCTCATCGACTCGGGCGTGATGCAGGTCGTCGCCGTCACCAATCCCCTGCAGGTGGGATTCCCGCGAGCCGCCATGATCGGCATCACTGTCGAGGGCGACCTCGAGGCTGTCGCTGCCGAGGTCGAGGCGCTCGCTGAAGTCGACTACCTCGTGATCTGCGCGGGCGGCTTCGATCTCATGGCCGAGGTCGTCGCCGAGGATGACGATCACCTGCTGGAGATCCTCAATCGCCACATCCGGCCGATCCCGGGCGTCAAGCGCACCGAGACATTCGTCTACCTCCAACTCCGCAAGCAGATCTACACATGGGGAACACGATGACCATCACTCCGCAATTCGTCACCGAGCCCGGCGACGATCGCATGGCTGAATCCGCTGAGCGCCACCTGTGGATGCACTTCACCCGGCACTCCATCTACGAGACCGGCCAGGGACACGTGCCCGTCATGGTGCGCGGCGAAGGTGCCTACGTCTGGGACGACCAGGGACGTCGCTACCTCGACGGCCTCGCGGGACTCTTCGTCGTGCAGGCAGGCCACGGCCGCAAGGAGCTGGCGGCTGCCGCAGCCAAGCAGGCCGAGGAACTGGCCTTCTTCCCCATCTGGTCCTACGCCCACCCGCGTGCGATCGAGCTTGCGGAGCGCCTCGCGCACTATGCGCCGGGCGACCTCAACCGGGTGTTCTTCACCACCGGCGGGGGTGAGGCCGTCGAGAGCGCGTGGAAGCTCGCGAAGCAGTACTTCAAGCTCACCGGCAAGCCGATGAAGCACAAGGTCATCAGCCGCAATATCGCCTACCACGGCACTCCCCACGGAGCACTGTCCATCACGGGCCTCACGGGTGCGAAGAAGTACTTCGAGCCACTCGTGCCCACCGGCATCAAGGTGCCCAACACCAACTTCTACCGCGCTCCCGAGGAGTACCGCTACGACGAGAAGGCCTTCGGCCTCTGGGCGGCCGAGCGCATCCGCGAGGCCATCGAGTTCGAGGGGCCCGAGACCGTGGCTGCCGTCTTCCTCGAGCCCGTGCAGAACTCAGGTGGGTGCTTCCCTCCCCCGCCCGGCTACCTCGAGCGCGTCCGCGAGATCTGCGATGAGTACGACGTCCTCTTCGTCGCCGATGAGACCATCACGGCGTTCGGGCGCATCGGCGATATGTTCGCCATCAAGCGCTTCGGAGTGCAGCCCGACATCATCACCTGCGCCAAGGGCATGACATCGGGTTACGCCGCCGCGGGCGCCATGATCGCCAGCGACCGGCTCTTCGAGCCCTTCAGGCACGGCACCAATTCCTTCCTCCACGGCTACACCTGGGGTGGCCACCCCGTCGCGAGCGCGGTCGCTCTCGCCAACCTCGACCTCTTCGAGCGCGAGGGGCTCCTGCAGCATGTGCGCGACAACGAGGCTGCGTTCCGGACAACTCTCGAGCGCCTCTACGACCTGCCCATCGTCGGTGACGTGCGCGGTGCGGGCTACTTCTACGGAATCGAGCTGGTCAAGGATCGGGAGACTCGCGAGACCTTCAGCGATGAGGAGTCCGAGCGCCTGCTGCGCGGCTACCTCGACAAGGCGCTCTTCGACAACGGCCTCTACTGCCGTGCCGACGACCGCGGCGACCCGGTCATCCAGCTGTCGCCGCCGCTCATCTGCGACCAGTCCCACTTCGATGAGATCGAGCAGATCCTGCGCACTGTCCTCACCGAGGCCGGCAACCAGCTATGACGGCACTGCCCGCCCCCGGATCGACCCCTCGCACGCAGATCAAGCGCCTTCCTGAGAAGGCCGTGACCGACCGCGAGGTCGCCTACGCCATCCTCGATGCCGGGCTCATGGCCCACGTCGCGGTCGTCACCGATGGTCAGCCCTACGTCGTGCCCGTCGGCTACGCGCGCCGCGGCGACGAGGTCATCTTCCATGGGTCGAGGGCATCCCGTCTCTTCCGCACACTCGCCGACGGCGCTCCCACCTGCCTCACCGTCACGCTTCTGGACGGCCTCGTGCTGTCCCGCAGTCTCTTCGAATCCTCCATGCACTACCGGACCGTCATGGCCCTCGGCAGGTGCCGCCGACTCGATGGCGACGAGGAGGTCGCCGCGCTGCTCGACCTGTCGGAGAGCCTGATGCCCGGACGCACGACCGAGGCGCGCCACCCTTCATCGCAAGAGCTCAAAGCGACGACGACCCTGGCGCTTCCCCTCGATGAGATCTCCGTCAAGGTGAGCGACGGCCCGCCGGACGACACCGACGCCGACCTCGTCGATCCGGTGTACTCCAGGATCTGGGCCGGGTGCGTGCCCATCGTCGAGTCCTTGGGCGAGCCCGTTGCGGACGACCTCGCCAACGGCGTACCGCTACCCGACTACGTGCGCACCTGGCGACGCGGATGACGTCGCTGTGGTGGGACACGCTCCCCGACAACCTCACGACCCCCCTGGGTGAGCCCCTCGACGGCGACGCCGAGGCCGACGTCGTCATCGTGGGCGCGGGCTACACCGGCCTGTGGACCGCCTACTACCTGCTGACCCAGGAGCCGGGCATTCGCGTGACCCTGCTGGAAGCGGAGCACGCGGGATTCGGAGCCAGTGGCCGCAACGGCGGCTGGTGCTCCGCGCTCTTCCCCGCGAGCGTGGCCAAGGTCGCGGCGATGAGCGATCGCGAGAGCGCCGTCCGTCTGCAGCGCGCGATGCACGACACAGTCGACGACATCGGGCGTATCGCGGAGTCCGAGGGGTGGGACATTCAGTGGGCCAAGGGCGGCACCGTTGTCGCCGCGCGCACTCCCCTGCAGTGGCAGCGCGCCCAGGAAGAGATCGCCGAGTGGCGGCGCTGGGGATTCGGCGAGGAGGACTACCGACTCCTCGATTCCGAGGAGACCGGTCGTCTGCTCACGGCCACCGATGTCATCGGCGCGACGTACACCCCGCATTGCGCCGCGATCCATCCCGCACGCTTGGTCCGCCACCTCGCAAAGACAGTCGTCGAGCGAGGCGGCGTCATCCACGAGCACTCATCGGTCACGGAAATGCGCCCCGGGCTCGTGCGCACCGCAGGCGGTCGCGTGCGCGCGCGCCACGTGGTGCGCGCGACGGAGGGATACACACCGCGCCTGCCGGGGTACCAGCGCGCGATCGCACCCGTTTACTCCCTCATGATCGCCACCGAGCCACTCGAGCAGGATGTGTGGGACACGATCGGCCTGGACGAGCGACCGACCTTCTCCGACGGTCGACACCTGATCGTCTACGGCCAGCGCACAGCGGATAACCGCTTCGCCTTTGGTGGACGCGGTGCGCCGTACCACTTCCGCTCGAGTGTCCGCCCGGAGTTCGATCGCGATCCTGCCGTCTTCGCCGATCTCTGGCGCACACTGGTGGACCTGTTCCCCGCCGTGTCGGGCCACGTCGTCACCCACTCCTGGGGCGGCCCACTCGGCATCGCGCGCGACTGGTGCGCCTCCGTTGGGCTCGATCCCGTCACCCGCATGGCATGGGCAGGGGGCTACGTCGGCGACGGCGTCGGCACCTCCCACCTCGCAGGGCGAACTCTGGCTGATCTGATCGGCGGGCGCGCGACCGAGCTCACGTCACTGCCGTGGGTGGGCCACATCTCACCCGACTGGGAGCCCGAGCCCGTGCGCTGGCTCGGCGTCAACATGGGACTGCGCGTGATGGGTTCGGCGGACGACGTCGAGACCCGCACCGGGCGTCCTGCGCTGCGCGCACGGGTCTTCTCCCGCTTCCTCGGCTGAAGCCTGTCGCCTAGGTGGGCTGGCAGTCGGTGTCGATGATCTTCTGGACATCGTCGGGCGTCACCGATGACGCCCCGATCCAGGTGGCGACATCGGTGAGCACCTTATGCTCCTTCTCGGCGCGTGCCTCGGGGCCGACGACAGCCTCTGCCTCCATCCAGCGCCGCTTGGTCTCCCAGCCGAGCTCGCGTCGACGCAGGGCCTGCTGAACGGTCGCCATCTGCTCCTCGGAGCACTCCAGTCTCCAGACCTCGCGCAGCGTCTGCGGCAACTCGAGGCGGTAGTCGTGACCACCCTCGATGAAGACGCCGGGGGTCGGCGACAGGGCGTTGAGCATGTCGATGAACGTCGCGAAGAACGTCGTGATGGGCCACCAGATGGTGTGCTTGGGCGAGCCCGGGGGGCGCTTGCCCCAGGGACCCAGCCATGCGGGCCGCTTGTAGAGCACCTGGATCCAGAACTTGGGGATGGGATCATCGCCGTTCTGGAGCAGCAGGTAGCGCACTCGGGCGCGCTCCTCTGCTGGCAGGTCGGTCCAGTCACCCACCCAGCGCGGGAGGTAGATGGCGCCGGGGCCGATGTCGGGCTGCTGGGAGACGGTGCGGTCCCCCCAGATCTGCTGGCGCCATTTGGTCGCCTCCGGCGTCCCGATCCACAGGGCGGCCTCGAGACCGAGGCTCTCAGGACCGAAGACGCCCATGCCTTCGAACATCTCCTCGCTCACCTGCGAGCCGAGGCTCTCGCCGAAGAGGAACATGCGGGGGCGCTTCTCCGGTGGCATGGCAGCGAGTCGCTTCGCGATGCCAGCGAAGACCATGCGGGTCTGGTCGGTGCCGCGCTTGACATCGGTGAGGGACAGCGACGACGGCAGGACGGAGTACTGGATCGCGAGGCTCGCGCAGTTGCCGCGCGTGAGGTACTCGAAGGTCTCGCAGGCGACGTAGTTGACGTAGCCGGATCCCGTGGGCGACCACAGCGCGACGTACGGCCGCTCCAAGGCTCGTGTGCGATCGATCTCGTCGAGGAGGACCTGCGCACGGCCCTCATTGGTGGTGGCGCTCGAAAGACCGGCGTAGATGCGGATCGGCTGCTGCGCCGGCTCGCCCATGATGGCCGAGATGGTGTCGGGGCGCAGCACCATGCTCAGCCAGCGACGACCCTCGCGACTCTGATCCGACCAGGATCGGCCGGACGCCGGGGAGCCGGTGATCTCGGGAATGTCCGGCGGTGTCGCATGGGCGGGCTCCGTGCCTTCTCCCGCATTGCCGAGCTCTCGGTCGACGAACTTCAGGGCGAGTGCTCCCACGACCACCGTCGCAAGGGCGGTGAGCCCGCGGGCCGCGGTCGTGTGATCCTGCGGAGTCCCCCCGAAGAGCGAGGCGACGCCACGGCCCCACAGGTGCGTCACCCGTGACTCCACAGCGGCGACGCCGAGCAGCGCGCCCGTGACGGCAATGCCGATGCCCGTGGCCACCATCGGGTTGACGGCGAGGTCCTGATCCTGGTTGAGGTCCTCCGGCTCACCCGTGGCGATCTCCCGGATGGCACGCACGACCCCGCCGAGTCCTTCGTCGCGTGACGCCCGGAAGGACTCGAGCTCGGCCGCTCCGACCTGCTGGCCGAAGAGCCGCGTCATCCCATAGACGCCACCTCCTAGCGCCGCAACGCTTCCGGTGGTTGCCGCGACGCGCATCGGCGTGCTCGGGATCTCCTCGACGATGCGCGAGGCCATGCCCGTCGCTGCAGCCGCAGCAAGGGCACCGGTGCCGAGCCGTGCCCAAGAGCGCCACACCGGCTCATGTTCACGCCACGCGAGGAGGCGATTGGCCGCAACCGAGCCAAGGACGACGAGCGCATCGCCGACTAACTGGCCCCGGCGTCCGCCCACCCGTGAGCCGAGGGCGCTCAGCGCGCTGTGCGCCGAAGTGCCCCACGTGTAACCCGCCAGACCTGAGACACCCGTGATGATGCCCTGGTCCACGCTCTTCCTCGTGAGCAGATTGGGCTGGTAGGACAGGCCGACGCTCACAGCGGCGAGCATGAGGCCTGCTCGGGAATCCGGGTCGACGTCACGGGGCACGTGCAGGCGGGACAGGAGGGACATGGCCACATCCTGGCCTATTCCCCCTAGCGGAGGGACCTGGGTCCGGGGAATCCGCCTGCGAGGCCGAGCGGGCGGACTCACGGCCCTGCGGGATACTGGTCCCACCGGGACATAACGCACCACCCTTCGGAGGATCCGTGAGCAGCACCCCTCGCCAGCCCCTCGAGCTCTTCGCCATCGACGGCATGCTCACCGAAGAGGAGCGAGCGATCCGCGACGTCGTGCGTGACTTCGTCGAGCGCAGGATCAAGCCGGAGGTTGCCGACTGGTTCGAGGCGGGCACGATCCCCGCGCGCGAGCTCGCACGCGAGTTCGGTGAGCTCGGCGTGCTCGGCATGCACCTGGAGGGCTACGGGTGCGCAGGCACCAACGCCGTCTCCTACGGCCTGGCCGCCATGGAGCTCGAGGCCGGCGACTCTGGCATCCGTTCGCTCGTGAGCGTGCAGGGATCGCTCGCGATGTATGCCATCCACGCCTTCGGCTCGGAGGAGCAGAAGGAGGAATGGCTGCCGCGCATGGCGAAGGGCGAGGCCATCGGATGCTTCGGGCTCACCGAGGCCGACTTCGGCTCCAATCCCTCGGGGATGCGCACCGTGGCGAAGCGCGACTCCGACGACTGGGTGCTCAACGGCTCCAAGATGTGGATCACCAACGGCACCGTCGCCGACGTCGCGATCGTGTGGGCGCAGACCGACGACGGCATCCGCGGCTTCGTCGTCCCTACGGACACCCCCGGCTTCTCAGCCCGTGAAATCCACAAGAAGATGTCGCTGCGTGCGTCGGTCACGGCCGAACTCGTCTTCGACAATGTCCGGCTCCCCTCCTCCGCGATGCTGCCCGGCGTGCGCGGGCTCAAGGGACCGCTGGCCTGCCTCAACGAGGCGCGCTTCGGTATCGCCTACGGCACCCTCGGAGCCGCCCGCGACTGCCTGGAGACGGCTCTGAGCTACGCGATCGACCGCGAGCAGTTCGACAAGCCGATCGCCGGCTACCAGATGACGCAGCAGAAGTTCGCCGACATGACGCTCGAGCTCGGCAAGGGCATGCTCCTTGCGATCCACCTCGGCCGACTCAAGGACGCACACGCGATCACCCCGGAGCAGGTGAGCCTCGGCAAGCTCAACAACGCCCGCGAGGCTCTCGCCATCGCCCGCGAGTGCCGCTCCATCCTGGGTGGCAACGGCATCACGCTGGAATACCCGGTGATCCGACACATGAACAACCTCGAGTCGGTCTTCACCTACGAGGGCACCAACGAGATGCACACGCTCATCATCGGCCAGGCGCTGACGGGCATTCCCGCCTTCCGCTAGTCGGAAGGCAGTTCAGGCGGACCGCTGCGATAGGTCGCGGGGGTCTGGCTCAAAGTGATCGGGTGGGCCACCGTGGGTGTGCCATCGACCTCCACCACGGGATCGAGGCCCAGCGCGGATGCGAGACCGAATGCCTGGGCGAGGTCGTTGATCGGGCCGCACGGTACTCCCACCGCTGTGATCTCACGCTGCCATTCGTCGGCTCCGCGCGAGGCCAGCAGCTCTTCGAGGCGGGCCTTGAGGTCCTCACGATGTGCCACCCGGGCCGGGTTGGAGGCGTAGTCGGGGTGACCTGCCAACTCGGGCGCACCCACTACTTCCACGAGCGCGGCGAACTGGCCATCGTTGCCGACGGCGATGACAAGGGGACGATCGCCGGTGGCGAACACGTCGTACGGAGCGATCGACGGGTGCGCATTGCCGAGGATGCTCGGGACTACGCCGGCGGCGACGTACCCCGAGGCCTGATTGACGAGCGCCGAGAGCAGCGACGACAGCAGGTTGACTTCGACCCGCTGACCCTGTCCGGTCTGGTCTCGATGACGCAGTGCCGCCAGGATCCCGACGGTCGCGTGCAGACCCGTGATGACGTCCACGAGCGCCACCCCCGCCTTGGTCGGCTCGCCAGGTCCCGGGCCTGTGATGCTCATCAGGCCACCCATGGCCTGCACGAGTAGGTCGTAGCCGGGCAGGTCCCGACCGGCACCGGATCCGAATCCGGTGATGGAGCAGTAGACAAGACCGGGGCGCTGGCGGGCGAGCTCGGCGTAACCCAGGCCCATGCGATCGAGCGCGCCCGGCTTGAAATTCTCGACGAGAACGTCGGCCGTCAGGGCGAGATCGCGCGCCTCTTCGCGTCCCTCGGGTGAGCCCAGATCGATGGCTCGGGTGGACTTGTTGCGGTTGACGCCCGCGAAATAGGTGGACTGTCCCTGCTCGGTGTAGGGCGGCCCCCATGCTCGGGTGTCATCGCCCTGGCCTGGACGCTCGACCTTGATGACCTCGGCGCCAAGGTCGGCGAGCAGCATGGTGGCGTAGGGGCCGGCGAGGACGCGGCTGAAGTCCGCCACGACGATGCCCTGCAGCGGTCCGTTCACGCGTCACCTCGAAGCAGCGGCGCGAGCGTCTCCAGGACGCGCGGGTCCTCGATGGTCGACGGCACCGGCTCGTCGCGACCATCGGCAATCGCCCGCATCGACCTGCGCAGGATCTTGCCCGACCGTGTCTTGGGCAGGCCCGGGACGATGCGCACGTCGCGCAGGGCCGCCACGGGTCCTACGGTGTCGCGCACGAGCGCAGTGACCTCGCGCTGCAACTCCGCGGGGTCGGGCTCGATTCCCGCCTTGAGCACGACGAACGCGCGGGGCACCTGGCCCTTGATCTCGTCGTGCACTCCGATGACGGCGCACTCGGCGATCGCGGGGTGGCCAGCGACGGCGGCTTCCAGGGATCCGGTGGTGAGACGGTGGCCGGCGACGTTGATGACGTCGTCGGTGCGGCCCATGACGTAGAGATAGCCGTCGTCATCGACGTGCCCGCCATCACCTGTGGTGTAGAAGCCGGGGAAGGCGGACAGATAGGCAGAGATGTAGCGCTCGTCATCGCCCCACAGCGTGGGCAGCGCACCGGGGGGCAGGGGCAGCCGGATCACGATGTTGCCTTCCGCGAGCGCCTCGACCTCATGACCGTGCTCGTCGAGAACGCGCACGTCGTAGCCGGGCACCGGCCGCGAGGGTGATCCCACCTTGAGCGGAAGGGGATCCAACCCGCGCATACTCGATGCGATGGGCCAGCCCGTCTCGGTCTGCCACCAGTTATCCACGACAGGGATCCCCAGGTGCTCGGTCGACCATGAGTAGGTATCCGGATCGAGTCGCTCCCCCGCAAGGAAGAGGCACCGCAGGCTGCTGAGATCCCGGCTTGCCGTGTGCTCTCCGCGTGGATCCTCCTTCTTGATCGCACGAATTGCTGTGGGAGCGGTGAAGAGCGAGTTGACGCCGTGCTGCTCGATGACACGCCAGAAAGCTCCGGCATCAGGGGTGCCGACGGGCTTGCCCTCGTACATCACGGTCGTGCAGCCGGTGATGAGCGGTGCGTAGGCGATGTAGGAATGGCCCACCACCCAGCCAACGTCGGAGGCGGCCCACCAGACGTCATCCGGACCGATGCCGTAGACATTCGGCAGGCTCCACGCCATCGCCACGGCGTGACCCCCGTTGTCGCGCACGATGCCCTTCGGCTTCCCCGTCGTGCCCGAGGTGTAGAGGATGTAGAGGGGATCGGTCGCCTCGACCACGACCGGATCGACGGGCTCGGCGCCGGCGAGGGCGTCGCCCCACTCGATATCCGACTCCCCCATGTCTGCCTTGAGCTGAGGCCGCTGCAGGACGATGCAGGCATCCGCCTTGTGCGTCGCGAGATGGCGCGCCTCGTCGACCAGTGGCTTGTAGGCCACGATGCGGCCAGCCTCGATCCCACACGACGCTGTGACAATGGCCTTGGGCAAGGCGTCATCGATGCGGGCCGCGAGCTCCGGCGGTGCGAACCCACCGAAGACCACCGAGTGGACAGCCCCTAGACGTGCGCACGCGAGCATCGCGATGAGCGCCTCCGGCACCATCGGCAAGTAGATGATGACGCGATCGCCACGCTCCACTCCCTGGCGACGCAGGGCGCCTGCGAAACGCGACACCCGGTCGAGGAGCTCGGCGTAGGTCAATCTCGTGACTTCACCGGTGTAAGCGCTGTCGTGGATGAGCGCGGTCCGACCCCCTCGGCCCGCCGCGATGTGTCGGTCCAGCGCATTGGCGCAGGTGTTGAGTTGCCCGCCGACGTACCAGCGATAGAGCGGCGCCGCGGAGTCGTCGAGGATCTGCTGGGGCGGGGTCACCCAGTCGACGAGCGAGGCGGCGTCGCGCCAGAAGGCTTCGGGATCGCTCAGGCTGCGGGTGTGCGCGGCCTCCCCGCCATTGGCCGACAGGTCACCTACGTGCGCCATGATGCGGACGCTAGCGCACGGGGTGGCCCCTGAGGATCCCGTGGGCCGAGGGCGAGGCCGGTCTGCCCTCAGGGGGTTGCGGCCGCCAACTGCCCGCACGCACCGTCGATCTCGCGACCGCGGGTATCGCGCACGGTCACAGGGACTCCCGCCTCCTCGAGCGCGCGGACGAAGGCCCGCTCGTCGTCGGGATCCGACGCCGTCCACGCGGATCCGGGCGTGGGATTGAGCGGGATGAGATTGACGTGCACGAGGTGGCCGCGCAGGCGCCTGGCCAGCAACTCGGCCCTCCAACGCTGATCGTTGACGTCCCTAATGAGGGCGTATTCGATACTCACCCGACGCCGGGTGACGTCGGCGTAGTGCCACGCCGCATCCAGGACCTCGGACACCGGGTAGCGCGTGTTGATAGGCACGAGCGTGTCGCGGAGTTCGTCATCCGGTGCGTGGAGCGATACGGCAAGTCGCAGCGGCAGGCCTTCGGTGGCGAGTTCGCGCATCCGAGGGACCAGGCCCACGGTGGACACCGTGATCCCCCGGGCTGACATGCCCAGCCCCTCGGGCACGGGATCGACCATGCGATGGATAGCCCCCATCAGCGCCTTGTAGTTGGCGAGGGGCTCCCCCATGCCCATGAAGACGACATTGCTCACGCGGTCGCGGCTGCCGGGGAAGTCGCCATCGCGCACGAGACGCGAGCCCGCGATCACCTGCTCCACGATCTCCGCAGATGACAGGTTGCGGGTGAGCCCCGCCTGCCCTGTCGCGCAGAAGGGGCAGTTCATTCCGCAGCCTGCCTGGCTGGATACGCAGATGGTCACCCGGTCGCGGTAGCCCATGAGCACGGACTCCACGCGGGAGCCATCGTGCAACTTCCACAGCATCTTGACCGTCGCCCCGTCGTCGCACGACATCTCGCGCACGGGGGTGAGGAGATCTGGGAGGAGCGCCTGCGTCAGGGTGTCGCGATCCGCTGGGCTGAGGTCGGTCCAGCCCTGCGGATCCGTCTCAAGGCGGCCGAAGTAGTGGCGCGATGCCTGGTCGGCGCGGAAGGCAGGCAGGCCCAGCGCGAGCATCGCCTCCCGACGTCCGGCCATGTCGAGGTCGGCGAGGTGCGCGGGCGGCTTGCCCCTGCGGGGCGCCTCGAGGGTCAACTCACCGGGAACGGGCATGGGTCCAGTGTGGCATCAGCCCTGGCCGAGGAAGAGCGCGAAGAGCGCCCAGGCGGCGAAGGCGTTGACGACGAGCGAGTCCAGGCGGTCCATGATCCCGCCGTGACCCGGCAGTAGGGAGCCCATGTCCTTGACCCCGATGTCGCGCTTGATCGCACTCTCGACGAAATCACCGGCTGTTGCGGTGACGGTGAGGACGGCGCCCATGATGAGGCCCTGCCACCACGGTGCGTCGAAGACCCAGATGAACGCCGCGACGCCGATGAGGCACTGCACGACGAGGGACCCCGCGAAACCCTCCCACGACTTCTTGGGACTCACCTGCGGAGCAATGGGGTGGCGGCCGAAGAGCACGCCCGTGGCGTAGCCGCCGATGTCATTGCCGATGGTGAGCAGGATGAAGACCACGATGCGCCAGGGGCCGTCGGGCGCCGCGAGCATGAGCATCGCGAATCCGGCCATGAGCGAGATGTAGCCGAGGAGGAAGATGCTCGCGCTCGCGTCGCGAAGGTAGCCGTCGGTGCCGCGTCGGATCCGCCAGATGAGGACGGCGACCACGCCCGCGCCGACGGTAACCAGCAGCGCCTCAGTGCCCCAGACATACGCCGCCGCCATCCCGACGAGCGTCGTGGCGTAGACGGGCGTGCGCGCGACTCGGATACCGGCTCCGGCGAATGCCGTGGTGAGTTCGTGGATGGCCAAGCAGAGTGCGGCGGCCGCAAGGATGCCGAAGAGCCAGGGCACCCACACCAGGCTCACGACGACGAGCAGGGCGAGGACGACGCCGGATGCGATCGCCGCCGGAAGGTTGCGCCCGGCGCGACTGGGAGTGGGCACCGAGTCCTGCGCCCCTGAGGTGTCGGTCATCGACTAGACCTCGAGGAGCTCGGCTTCCTTGTGCTTGAGGATCTCGTCGATGTGGGCGACGGTCTTCTGCGTCGCATCCTCGAGGTGCTTCTCGCCGCGCTTGGCGTCATCCTCGCCGACCTCATGGTCCTTGACCATCTTCTCCATGGCCTCCTTGGCATGGCGGCGGATGTTGCGCACCGAGATGCGCGCGTCCTCGGCCTTCTGCCGGGCGACCTTGATGTATTCCTTGCGTCGCTCCTCGGTCAGTGCCGGGAGGACGACGCGGATGATGTTGCCGTCGTTCGTGGGATTGACGCCCAGATCGGAGTCGCGGATCGCCTTCTCGATCGCGGCGAGCGAGCCCTTGTCGTAAGGCGTGACGATCATCATGCGTGCCTCGGGGGACGCGAAGGAGGCGAGTTGGTTGACGGGCGTCAGCGTGCCGTAGTAGTCGACCATCACCTTCGAGAACATTCCCGGGTTAGCCCGGCCGGTGCGGATAGTGCCGAAGTCCTCGCGCGCGACCTCGACGGCCTTGTCCATCTTCTCCTCGGCTTCGAGAAGGATTTCGTCGACCTGCTCGCTCACGTTCTGTCCTTCCCGGAGTCCACATCGGTGCGCGTCACCAGCGTCCCGATCCTCTCACCTCGCACGGCGCGAGCGATGTTGCCCTCGACGAGGAGATCGAAGACGAGCAAGGGCATGTCGTTGTCGCGGCACAGGCTGATGGCTGTCGCGTCGGCGACCTTGAGGTCGCGGGCCAGGACCTCGTCGTAGGACAGGCGCTCGAAGCGGCGCGCATCGGGATTCGTGCGGGGGTCGGCGTCGTAGATGCCGTCGACAGCCTTGGCCATGAGCACGATGCGGGCCCCGATCTCCAGGGCACGCTGTGCGGCGGTGCTGTCGGTGGAGAAGTACGGCGCGCCGAGACCCGCGCCGAAGATGACCACGCGGCCCTTCTCGAGGTGACGGATCGCGCGCCGGGGGACGTAGGCCTCGGCAACCTGGCCCATGGTGATGGCCGTCTGCACTCGGGTCTCGACATCCTGCTTCTCGAGGAAGTCCTGGAGGGCGAGGCAGTTCATCACGGTGCCGAGCATGCCCATGTAGTCGGCACGGGCCCGGTCCATGCCCCGCTGGGACAGCTGGGCACCGCGGAAGTAGTTGCCACCGCCGATGACGACGGCCACCTCGGTGCCCGCGCGCACGATGGCGGCGATCTGCCGGGCGATCGACTGCACGACATCGGGATCGACGCCAAGATCGCCGTCACCGGCGAAGGCCTCGCCCGACAGCTTGAGCAGGACCCGATCCCAGCCGCCCTCGGGCGCCTCGGGCCAGGTGTCGATGGTGCCCTCGAGCGATGGTTGGACTGGCCCGGCGGACGGGCGGGGCCCGTCCTGTCGGGCTGCCCCGCTCTCAGACACCGGACCTCCCATGGCTCCGAAGGTAGCAGCCCGACAGGGGGTTCAGCCCTGGCCGACCTCGAAGCGGGCGAAGGCCGTGACCTCGGTGCCCGCATCGGCGAGCACCTGGCCGACGGTCTTCTTGTTGTCGATGACCGAGGGCTGCTCGAGCAGGACGGACTCCTTGAAGAAGCCCTGCACGCGCCCGTCGACGATCTTGGGCAGGGCCGCCTCGGGCTTGCCCTCCTCCTTGGCCGTGGCCTCGGCGATGCGCCGCTCGTTGTCGACGACCTCAGCCGGCACCTCGTCGCGGGAGACGTAGCTGGGGCGCATGGCCGCGACCTGCATTGCGGCATTGCGCGCATCGTCCTCGTTGCCCGTGTAGGCCACCATCACGCCCACCTGTGCGGGCAGATCGGATGCACGCTTGTGGAGGTAGACCGCGACCGGTGCCTTGAGCATGGCCACGCGGCCGAGCTCGAGCTTCTCGCCGATGATTCCCGCGAGATCCGCGATGGCCTGATCGACCGTGCGCCCGTCGGTCATCGTCTGCTGCGCCAGGGCGGCCTGATCGCCCACCTGCAGCTGCGCCGCCGTGCTCACGATGCTGCCGGCGAGCGCCTGGAAGTCCTCGCTCTTGGCGACGAAGTCGGTCTCGCACAGCAACTCGACCATGACGTTGTCCTGAGACACCACGAGCCCATTGGCGGCCGTGCGCTCAGCGCCACGCTTGGCGGCCTTTGCGGCACCCGAGATCCGCAGGCCCTCAATGGCCTTGTCGATGTCCCCGTCGGATTCCTCCAGGGCCTTCTTGCACTCCATCATGCCCGCGCCCGTGAGGTCGCGAAGCTTCTTGACATCGGCTGCCGTGATCGTGGCCATGACCTATCCCTTTGACTCGTTCGTGATGTGCAGGGGCGTGCTCGTGCCGCATCACCGCGCTCGGGCGCGGCGGTGCGTGGTGGTGTCAGGCGCTGGGGCCCTCGGTGGACTCGACGACGACCTCGGCCGCACCGCCGCCCGCGAGGAGCTCCTGCTCCCACTCGGCCAGGGGCTCCTCGACGATGACC
>JBEGMG010000338.1:0-5807 GCA_041183165.1 Actinomycetota bacterium
CCGAGCCCGCACCCGCGCCTGAGCCCGCACCCGCGCCTAAGCCTGCACCTGCACCGGAGCCTGCACCTGCACCTGCGCCCGCACCCGTCGCCGAACCTGGATCTGAGGCTGCACTTGAAGCTGAGTTGACCGCGGTGATGGAGCAGTCGACGGCAGCCACCCAGCGACTCGATGCGCTCAAGCAGCGGATCGATGGCTCCATGGCTCTTGATTCCGCCGAACGCGCCAAGGCCGAAGCCGATCCGCGCGTCAGGCCGCTGTCGGCCGACATGGCCCGCCTGCGTGCCGAGCGCGATGCCGCTCCTGCCGGCTCCGAGGCGGCAGCGACGGCGGGCATGGCACTCGCCGCGGTGGAACGGCAGTACGCAAATCTGATCGACGACATCGGTCGGCTGAACCGCGAGGCGGATCGTCGTGAACTCACGCGGTCGATCGCAGCGCTGGCGGAGCGCCGTGCATCCATCGAGAGCTCGCTCCGGAAGCTCCGCGGCCAGCCGGAACCCGCTCCTGCCGCAGTCGCCACCGGTTCCTTGCGGCTGGTGACGCTCGACGGTACGCCGGCACCCACGACTCCCGAGGCTCCGGACTCGGACTCGACCTCCTCGGTGGCGCCGAGCCAGGTCGACACCGTGATGTCCACGAGCTACGTGTTCGATCCGAAGCTCGACAAGTGGGTTCCCGCGCGGCCGGCAGTGCCCTCCGCACAGCCCGCACCCGCCAAGTCATCGGTTGCCGACGCGCCCAAGGCGTCGCCCCCGCTCATCGATGAGGACCTGATTCCGAAGGGCATCCGCGAGAAGTACTCGGTCGAGGACATCCAGCGCATCGCCGCCCCCGACATCGCGGACGGCACGCTCGACGGCCGCATCACGCGCCTGCTCGAGATCGACTACCGCGACCTGATCGCGGGCCAGTCGATGCTCAACGTGATCGTCCGCCCCGATGACTTCATCAACGTGGTGCCGCCTCCCACCGGTGTGGTCTACATCGACGGCGAGATCGCGCGTCCGGGGCCGTACGACCTGCCCGCCACCGGTCAATTGACGTTGAGCCGGCTCGTTGCAGCGGCCGGCGGGCTCGGACCGCTGGCGATTCCCGAGCGTGTCGACCTTGTCCGCCGCGTCGGGGACCGTGAGGCGACCATCCGCGTGAACCTTGCGGCGATCCGCGAACGATCGGAACCCGACATCGCCCTCAAGAGCGACGACCACGTGATCATCGGGACGAACTTCTTCGCGCAGCCCCTCGCGGTGATCCGCAACGGTTTCCGGATGACCTACGGGTTCGGCTTCCTCGTGGACCGCAACTGGGGTACGGACATCTTCGGTCCGCCGCCCGAGGCCCTCACGGTCAACTGAGCCATCGGCCATGTGCGGACGATCCCGAGCCAGCACACGGCCGTACGGCGACGAGGCACCGACCGAGCGCTCCCGATGACCATCACCGCACAGCAACAGTCCCCCTCGGCACCGGCGCCCGCCGTCCTCGCCCTGATGGTTGCCGTTCTGGTCGCGCTCGGGGCGGCGGTGTTCTACGACTTCTTCCGGCAGCAGGTCGCCTTCGCGGTGACCCAGCCCTCCGACTGGGGGCACACGCTCCTGATCCCTGCAGTGGGTGCCTACTTCGTCTGGATCCGTCGCGCCGACCTCGTGCGCGAGCCCTTCCGTCCGTTCTGGCCGGCCCTGGGGATGCTGCTCGTGGGGGTCGCCTGGTACGCCCTCTGCGTGATCGGCCCCAAGCCGCTCTTCCACCACAACCTGCAGGCGGCCGGGGTGACGCTCGCGCTGTTCGGTGCAGCCTGGACCATCCTCGGCACGCGGGCGATGCGCGTGCTGTGGTTCCCGCTGCTCTACGTCTGCATCTTCAGCCAGACGCTGTCCGAGCGTCTGCTGTCGAAGGTCACGTTCCTGCTCCAGGACCTGGCCGCCCTCGGCGCGTACGGCGTGCTGCTCGTCCTCGGCCTCGACGCCGACCGCAGCGGGAACACCATCACGGTCATCAGCGAGGGCGTGTCGCATCCGTTGAACGTCGCCGAGGCCTGCAGCGGCATGCGCATGGTCGTGGCCTTCACCGCGCTGGGCACCTTCCTCGCCTATACGCAGATGCATGGCATCGTCCAGCGTGCGCTCATGGTGCTCGCCGCGCTTCCCGTCGCGGTCGCGGTGAACATCCTGCGCATCGTGACGCTCGGCGTGCTCTCGCTCGCCGACGCCAACTTCGCCAGCGGCGAGTTCCACCATTTCGTGGGGCTGGTCTGGATGCTGCCCGGGCTGCTGCTCTTCCTGGGAGTGCAGTGGGTGATCAACAACGTCATGGTCGACGAGAAGGCGGCGCGCCGTGCTGTTTGACCGTCGCTGCATCGTTGCCTACGCAGCCGTCTGCCTCGCGCTGGCCGGGAGCGCGCTGGGGTTCCGGGCCGCGATCGAACGGCTCAACGTGTACCTGCGCAAGGAGGCGGTGCCCCTGCGTGAGTCGCTCGACAGCATCCCGGTGGTCCTCGGCGACTGGGAACGGTCCGGCGAGGATGTCCGGTACGGCTCCGACGTCGAGACCGAGCTCGGCACCAAGCAGTACCTGCTCCGGACCTACGAGCGCGCCGGCCCCGATGGCCGTGAGCGGGTGCAGCTGCACATCGCGTACTACACGGGCCTCATCGACACGGTGCCTCACGTCCCCGAGCGTTGCTGGGGTGCCGCAGGCATGATCATGACCGAGCAGCCGCACGACGTGCCGCTCAAGGTCGATGCGGGGGCCTGGCAGGCGGGTGATGTGCGCAACGTGGCGACGGGTCTGCCGTACCCGGTCGCGATGGTCCGGGATCCGGTCACGCGCAGGGAACAGCAGGTCCGCCTGCCCATCGGCGACTGGACGAGCAGCGTGACGGTCTTCCAGGAGGAAGGTGACGCGCGGCATCGGGTGGTCGGCGGCTACTTCTTCGTGGCCAATGGCCGCATGACCAGCTCGCCCTACCAGGTCCGCAACCTCGCCTTCGACCTCACGGATCGCTACGCCTACTACTGCAAGGTGCAGTGCACCACCGTCCTCCCGGCCGATGCGCCGACGGATGAGGCCTTCGCCTCGGCTGCTGGCGACCTCGTCCGCCTCGCCATTCCCGAGATCATGCGCTGCCTGCCCGACTGGCCGTCCTGGGAAGGCGGCGGCGGTGCAGGCTCCACCCAAGACTGAGAGACCACCATGGCACGCAAGCTCAATCGCAAGTTCATCATCATCGTCGGCGGGGTCACCCTCACGGCAGTCGTGGGCGTCGGGGGCATCGCGGCCTGGCGCATGTCCAGCGCGCCCGAACGGAACATCACCCTCGGCGACGCGGCGATGCGCAACGGCAAGGTCAACGAGGCGGTCGAGCGGTACGGTCGAGCGGCGAACAAGCGGCCAGACCGGGCCGACTACTGGAAGAAGTACGTCAGCGCCCTCGAGCAGCAGCCGACGAACACCACCCAGGCGGGTACGCAGAACTTCTTCCAGCTGCTCGGCGGCCGAGCGAAGCTCGCGGAGTCCGATCCGAGCGATGTCGCTGCACTCGCCACGTACCTCGATCAGCTCGGCGGCACGAATCCGGCCGACGTGGTGCTTGCGTGCACGCGCATGGCGCCGCTGTACGCCAAGTTCCCCAAGCAGGCTGCCCTGGTCGAGGCAGCCTCCCTTTCGGCAACGCTGCGCCAGTGGGAGTCGAAGCGGGCCGGCATCGATGATGCGGAACGCAAGCTGCTCGACCTCGCCCGCGCGCCCGACTCGGGCAAGGAGCCATGGCTGGGGCTCATCGAGTACGCGAGTGCGCGGCTCGATGCCGCGCGTCGATCGGGCATCCCGGCGGACGTGGCGCGGTGGAGTGAACTGCTCGACGGCTACCTGGCGCAGGCGATCGCCCTGCACCCCGATGCCCCGAGGCTCCAGATCGCGCTGGTCCTGAAGTCCCTGTCCTCCGATCGTGAGGCCCGGCGAGGCGGCGAGGGCTCGGAAACCGCGAAGGCCTTCGATGGGCTGCTCGTCACCGCCGCCTCGCAGCTCGGCCGGATCGAGGCGATCGACGCGTCCAACATCCTGAAGATCGGCCGGATGCTCGGTCCCGTCCAGCGGGATCGGTCGATCGAGCTCGTCCAGGACTGGCTCGGGGACAAGCCGGCCCAGCCGCTGGTCATGGGTGAGCTAGCGTCGCTGCTCCAGGAGTCGGACCGTCCTGCCGACCGCGATGAGTCGATCGCGCTGAACACGAAGATCCGTGACATGCAGACGTTCCCACCGGGCCCGGCGGCCGTGACGCAGGATGCGCTGCGCGTCCGTGCCGCAGAGGGTGTCTTCAACGCCAGGTTCATCAGCCTGCTGGAAGCCCCCGACCCGGCCGCGAAGGAGGCCATCGTCCCGGGCTTGGAGGAGGCCCTCCAGGCGCTCCGCCGGGTGGGCGGCGCCGGCAACGAACAGGCGATCCTCCGGGGTGAGGCCATGGTCCAGTTCGCACGCGGACAGTACGGGCCGGCGCTGCGCGGGCTCGAGCGGGTGGTCGGGGCATCCGATGCCGACACGCTCGCGATGATCGTGGCGATCGAGAGTGCGATGCGGCGCGAGGAGTTCGGCGTGGCGCAGCAGCTGTCCAGCCGGGCGGCAGCCCGGTTCCCGCAGAACCCGCGCGTGGTGGAAGGTGCGCTTCGCGTCACCCAGGCCACGGGACGCAGGGACGAGTCGATCGCACTCGCCGAACGGCTGCTGGCCATCGAGCCGGGCAATGCGCTCGCCGCATCGGTGCTTGCCGCTGCACAGGATCCATCGCGCATGGCACCCGTCCAGGATGAGCTCGAGGGTGTGCTGCGGAAGGCGTTCCAGGACTCGAAGGGTGATCCCAAGGTCCTCCGCGACCTCGCGTCGGGACTGATGACCCAGTATCCGCAGGACGTCCGCCCGCGCCTGATGTGGGTCGAGGCGATCTCACGCACGGGCGACCGTGATGCTGCGCTGAAGGCGACCGAGGAGTCGCTCGCGCTCTTTCCCGACAATGCGATCCTGAAGGCCCGCCAGCTCGACCTCTCGACGACCGATCCGGTCGAACGCCTCCGGCTCGCGGCTGCGCAGCGCAAGGGAAGCGAAGCGGATCGGCTGATGTTCGAGGTCTCGACGCTGCTCGTGAGCGAACCTGCCTTCGAGCGTGCATCGGCAGGTGGTGCGGATCCGGCCGAGCGGGAGCGCATCACGAAGGAGCTGGCCTCGATCCGCAAGGCGATCGACGAGACCTTGCCGAAGGCACTCGCCTCCAACCCCGGCAACGAGAGCCTGCTCATCCTCATGGCCGAGCGCGGGGCGCGCCGCAAGGATCCGGCCCTGATCGAGCAGGCCGTGAAGGCCGCGACCGCTTCGAGCGATCCCAAGATGGGCAGCCTCGTGAAGGCTGTTGCCGCCCTGCGTTCGGGCGATGCGGTCCAGGCGATCGAACTGATCCGCGCCGATGCCGAAGGGGCCGCGGCCGATGCCCTGCGCCTGCGCCTGCTCGGTGAGGCCTACCTCGCGACGGGCGCGCCTGATCGTGCCGTCGAGGTGCTGGCGCGTGCATTCGAGCGGCAGCCCACGAACGCAGCCATCGGTCGGCTCTACGCCGATGCGCTGCTCGCCGTCGGTGATGCCCGGAAGGCCCTGACCTTGCTCAGCGATGCCGCCGCGGCGAGTCCGGGGGATGGTGAACTGCTGAACCAATGGCTCGCAGCGGAGGCCCGGCTCGGCGATCGAGGCCGCGCGCTGGTCGAGCGCAGGCGGCGCCTGCGGCAGGCACCCGACGACCTGGCGAACATGAGGGGTCTGGC
>JBEGMG010000339.1:0-2715 GCA_041183165.1 Actinomycetota bacterium
GGAGGGTTCGCGCAGGACGAGGCCGTGATGACGGCCCGCATCATCCGTGCCCTCGAGCATCCAAGCGTGACGATGCTCGGACACCTCACGGGTCGTCTGCTGCTGCGGCGCGAGGGCTACCAGGTCGACGCGGGCAAGGTCATCGACGCCGCGATCGAGCACGGCGTGGTGATCGAGCTGAACGCGAGTCCGTGGCGCCTCGACATGGATTGGCGCCACTGGCGTAAGGCCGCGGAACGAGGATTGCTCTGCGCGATCAACCCCGATGCCCATGACATCTCCGGCCTCGGCCACGTGCGTGCGGGTGTGAATGTCGCCCGCAAGGGATGGCTGGAGCCGCGTCACGTGATCACGACGTGGCCGTTGGCGAAGGTGGAGGGTTGGCTTGCGGCCCGGCGTCGCGACCGCGGCTAGTTCGTATCAATCCCGCTTCGGGCCGGGGCGCGGGGAATGTGGAGGGTGTTCCCGCGCCGACCAATCAGGACTCGACTCGCGGATGACCGCGGGCAGGGTCGCCCCATGGCCAAGTCCTCGCGCATGACATTGTGCTCCTTCTGCGGAAAGTCGCAGGCGGAGGTGCGTAAGATCATCGCGGGTCCCGGGGTCTACATCTGCGATTCCTGCGTCGGCGTCTGCAAGACGATCATCGACCGCGAGGTGAAGACGCCGGCGGTCGACGCGCGGCCGGCGTTCCGACTGATCAAGCCGGGTGAGATCAAGAAATCGCTCGACGAGCACGTGATCGGGCAGGAACACGCGAAGAAGGTGCTCTCGGTCGCGGTCTACAACCATTACAAGCGCCTCATGTTCGAGGGCGCCCACGCGAAGGAGCCGGGCACGCTCGCCCCCGAGTTCAACGACGTCGAGGTCGAGAAGAGCAACATCCTCCTCGTCGGCCCCACCGGTTCGGGCAAGACGCTGCTCGCGCGCTCCCTCGCGCGCATCCTCGACGTGCCGTTCGCGATCTCCGACGCCACCACGCTCACCGAGGCCGGCTACGTGGGTGAGGACGTCGAGAACGTCGTCCTTCGCCTCCTGCAGGCCGCGAACTTCGACGTGAAGAAGGCCGAGTGCGGGATCGTCTACATCGACGAGATCGATAAGATCGGTCGCAAGACGGAGAATGTTTCCATCACCCGCGACGTCTCGGGCGAGGGCGTGCAGCAGGCCCTGCTCAAGATCCTCGAGGGCACGACGTGCAACGTCCCGCCGCAGGGCGGGCGCAAGCATCCGAATCAGGAATACGTCCAGATCAACACGTCCAACATCCTCTTCATCTGCGGCGGCGCCTTCGTCGGGCTCGACGGGATCGTCCAGCGGCGGCTCGGCACCCGCAGCCTCGGCTTCGGCTCGATTCGCGCCCAGCGCGAGGAGGCGCTCGATCCCGAGCGCATGATGAAGTCCCTTGCCCCGGAGGACTTGATCCGGTTCGGCATGATTCCGGAGTTCATCGGGCGGCTGCCCGTGGTTTCCGTTCTCGACCAGCTCCAGGTGGCCGACCTCGAGAAGATCCTCCTGCGTACCCGCAATGCGATGGTGAAGCAGTATTCCAAGCTCTTCGCGATGGACGGCGTGCGGCTCAAGTTCACCCCCGACGCCGTGAAGGCCGTCGCCCAGAAGGCGATCGAGCTCAAGACCGGCGCCCGGGCCCTCCGCGCCATCATGGAGAACCTCATGCTCGAGGTCATGTTCGAGCTTCCCCACCGCGACGATGTCGGTGAGGTCGTGATCGACGCCGCGGTTGTCGCCGGTCGCCGCAAGCCTTCGTTGCGGTCCGTCCCCAAGTCCGCCGTCAGCCGGCAGGACGCAGCCTGAGGCTCACCAGCCCTCGCCGGGGCTTATTCCACCGCCCCGCGGGCACTACCAGTGCAGGTAGTCGCCCTTTTCGAGGCCCTTGGCGAACTCGACGAGCAGTTGCACGCAACGTTCGACGTCCTCGAGGTCGACGACCTCACTGGGGGTGTGCATGTAGCGGAGTGGGATGCTGACCAGCCCGGTCGCGACACCGCCGCGGCCCATCTGGATCGCGCGGGCGTCGGTCCCGGTCGGGCGCGGGTCGGCTTCGATCTGGTGCGGCAGGCCAAGCTTCTTCGCGGCGGCGATCAACCGGTTGAAGACCTTGGGGTTGATATTGGCGCCGCGGCAGATGATCGGACCGCCGCCGAGTTTCGTCTCGCCGAACTTCCGGTTGTCGCAGTCGGGGTGGTCGGTCGCATGTGCGACGTCCACCGCGATGGCGATGTGGGGATTCACGAGGTAGGCCGACGTCGTGGCGCCGCGGACGCCGATCTCCTCCTGCGTCGTCGCGACGCTCACCACTTTCGCGGCGGTTTTTTTCCTCTCGCGGGAGAGCCGGATGAGGGCCTCGCCGACGACGTAGGCGCCGACCTTGTTGTCGAACGCGCGGGCGGTGCCGATGCTGCCGTTGATGAGCTCTAGCTCGTGGTCGTAGGTCGCCACGTCGCCGATGCTCACGCGCGCGAGGGCGTCGGCCTTGTCGCGTGCGCCGATGTCGATCCAGATCTCGTGCTTCTTAGGGACCTTCTTCCGGTCCTCGTCGTCCATCAGGTGGATGGCGCGCTTGCCGGTGACGCCCTTGACGATGCCTGCCGCGGTCTGGATAAGGACGCGGCGACCGGAGATCACGCTGAGGTCGTGGCCGCCGATCGTGTCGAAGTAGAGGTAGCCGTGGTTGTTGACGTAGGTGATGATGAG
>JBEGMG010000340.1:0-5606 GCA_041183165.1 Actinomycetota bacterium
GACCTGCTGGATGCGCAGCGACCACTGCTGGTCCCAGGGCCGGGGCAGGCCGAGCGCCTCATTCCAGGCCGGCAGCTGGATCGCGCGCGCACGCGCATCACGCGACAGCGTGACGGCGAGCATCTCCAGCACGATGCGCTGAACGTTGTTCTCCGGCTGGGCCTCCGTGAGTCCGAGTGAGTTGACCTGCACGCCGTAGCGGAAGCGCCGTTGTGCCTCGTCGGTGACGCCGTAGCGTTCACGCGTCACCTCGTCCCAGATCCGCACGAAGGCGCGCATCTTGGCCATCTCCTCGATGAATCGAACCCCGGCATTGACGAAGAAGGACATGCGCCCCACGACATCACCGAAGCGCTCGGGCGGAATCTGACCGGAGTCGCGAACACCGTCGAGTACGGCGATCGCGGTGGACATCGCGAAGGCGATCTCCTGCACGGGAGTCGCGCCCGCTTCCTGCAGGTGGTAGCTGCAGATATTGATGGGATTCCACTGCGGGGCGTGCTGGACCGTGTGAACGATCATGTCGGTGATGAGTCGCAGGGACGGCCGCGGCGGGAAGATGTACGTCCCTCGGGAGAGGTACTCCTTGATGATGTCGTTCTGCGTCGTCCCCTGGAGCGCCTCCTCGGCTACTCCCTGCCCCTCCGCCGCAACGACGTAGAGGGCATAGAGCCACATGGCCGTGGCATTGATCGTCATGGAGGTGTTCATGGTGTCGAGCGGGATGCCGTCGAAGAGTCGGCGCATGTCGCCTACATGGGCGATGGGGACACCCACCTTGCCCACCTCGCCCGCCGCCATCGGGCTGTCAGGGTCGTAGCCGGTCTGGGTGGGCAGATCGAAGGCCACCGACAGCCCGGTCTGGCCCTTGGCGAGATTGCGGCGGTAGAGCGCGTTGGACTCCGCCGGCGAGGAATGACCGGCGTACGTGCGCATGATCCATGGCCTATCCCGATGACGATCCTGGGGACGACCCATGGGCTCACCCTACCGATCGGTAGCCCGCGGTGGCGGGGTCGGCGTCCGGGCACCACCATGGGGGCGTGGGCACGTCGTACTCCTATGCCATTGGGCCGATCATGGCCTTCCTTTTCCTCGGTGTGCTCATCCTGATCCTGCGCTGGGCCTTCCGCAGGGGCGCCTCGGTGGTAGCTGCACCGCCGCGCCCGGGCAGCACCGAGGAGTACGGCCTGCTCGTGCCCATCGCGACGCCCCCGACCTACGTCGAGGGGGAGATCATGCGGCGCCAGCTGGAGGATGCGGGCATCCGAGCCACCTTGGCCCAGACCCTGGACGGCCCTCGCGTCATGGTGTGGCCCGGGGATGAAGGGCGCGCCCGCGCCAGGCTCAAAGGGTCCTAGCCGGGCAGAGGGACGCGCGTGATGTCGGCGCCCAGCGCACGCAGGCTGTCGACGAAGCCGGCGTAGCCGCGATCGATGTGGTGCACCTCGTGCACCGTGGTCTCACCCTCGGCTACCAGGCCGGCGAGGACGAGACCCGCACCCGCGCGGATATCCGTGGCTTCGACCGGGGCCCCGCTGAGCGCCTCGCGTCCGCGCACTAGCGCATGGTGGCCTTCCGTCTGCACGTCGGCGCCGAGGCGGACGAGCTCGTGGACGAATCGGAACCGCGCCTCGAAGAGGTTCTCGGTCACCAGTGCGGATCCATCGGCGATGGCGTTGAGTGCAATGAACTGCGGCTGGAGGTCGGTGGGGAAGCCGGGATAGGGCAGGGTGACGATGTCGACTGCCCGTGGGCGCACCTGCATCTCCACGCGGAATCCGTCGTCCAGGGACGTGACGGTCGCTCCCGCCGTGGCCAACTTGTCCAGGGCGATCTCCAGATGCTCCGGGTGAGCCCGACGCACGGTGATATCGCCGCGCGTCATGGCGGCCGCCACCGCCCAGGTGCCCGCCACGATGCGATCAGCGACGGTCGCATGCTCGACGGGCACCAGCCCCACGACCCCCTCGATCTCCAACGTCGACGAGCCGATTCCCGCGATCGATGCGCCCATCTCCACGAGCATCGTGCAGATGTCGACGATCTCGGGCTCCCGCGCGGCATTGTCGATGACGGTGCGCCCGCGCGCAGTCACCGCCGCCATGAGGAGAGTCTCCGTCGCTCCGACGCTGGGGAAGTCCAGCCAGATGGTCGCGCCGTGCAAGCCATTCTCGGCACGTGCGATGAGATAGCCGTGCTCGCTCGTGACCTCCGCACCCATGCGCTGGAGACCGCCGATGTGCATGTCGAGGCCGCGTGAGCCGATGTTGTCGCCACCGGGCAGGGCGACGTCGACCACGCCGCACCGGGCGAGGAGCGGGCCGAGGACCGTGATCGAGGCCCGCATACGCCGCACCAGGTCGTAGTCGGCCCGATGCTCGAGCTCCTCGGGCACGTCGATCGAGACGATGCCTGCCGCCGAGTCATGCACGACGTGGCAGCCGAGACGTCGCAGCAGCTCGGCCATGATCTCGACATCGAGGATGCTCGGGACGTTGCTCAGGAGGGTGCGGCCCGGTGCGAGCAATGCCGCCGCCATGAGCTTGAGGACGCTGTTCTTGGCGCCGGTGACGGTCACCTCGCCGACCAGACGGCTACCGCCGACGACTCGCAAGGCCTCCACGGGGATCATGCTAGGGGGTATCGCCTGGCCGTTCTTTGTCCGGAATCCGCCACCGGGTGACCGATTCCGGGCAAAGAAGCAGACTCACCACGGTGCCCCCGCCGCCTCGCGGTCACGCCGCGCGTCCCCTAGGGTCGTGCCATGGTCAACCTCACGCGCATCTACACCCGCACGGGCGACGATGGCACGACGTCCCTCGGCGACATGTCGCGTACGACCAAGACAGATCTGCGGCTGGAGGCATACGCCGACGTCGATGAGGCCAACTCCAGCATCGGCGTCGCTGTGGCCTCGGGCGGCCTCGACGCGGACATCGTCGAACTGCTCACGGGCATCCAGAACGACCTCTTCGACGTCGGTGCGGACCTGTGCACCCCGATCATTCCTGATCCCGAGTACCCACCCCTGCGCATCACTCCCGAGTACGTCGACCGACTGGAGGCAGCGTGCGACGTCTACAACGCGCGCCTGGAGCCGCTGCGGTCCTTCATCCTGCCTGGCGGCACGCTCGGCGCCGCCCATCTGCATGTCGCCCGCACGGTGATCCGGCGGGCAGAGCGCGCGACCTGGCGGGCGATCGAGGAGTACGGCGAATCGATCAACCCGCTCACCGCGCTCTACCTCAATCGGCTGTCGGATCTGCTCTTCATCCTCGCTCGCTGCGCCAATCTCGGCATCGGCGGCGACGTGCTCTGGCAGCCCGGTGGGGGCAGGTCGTCCTAGGCCTCAGCGCGAGCCGACGGCGACGGCGAGGCGCGTTTCGGCGCGCTTGGCGGCCTGCACGGCGGGGTCATCATCGCTTGACGCGGCCTTCGCGCGCTCCAGTGCCGCCTTGGCTCGCTCGACGTCGATCTCCTCCGCGAGCTCCGCGGTCTCAGCGATGACGTTGACCTGATCGGAGTCGACGGAGAAGAAGCCACCGTGCACGGCCACCAGGACCTTGGTGCCCTCCGTGGTCTCGATGCGCAGGGGCGCATCGAGGAGCAGGGCGAGCACGGGCGAGTGACCGGGCAGGATGCCGATCTCGCCGTCGGGGGTCTTGGCCACGACGCTCTTGGCCGTGCCCTGCCAGACGGCACGCTCGGCCGACACCAGGGCGACCTTGAGTTCAGCCACGATCAGGACTCCTTGGCGAGCTGCGCCGCCTTGGCCTCGACATCCTCGATGCCGCCGCACATGAAGAACGCCTGCTCCGGGATGTGGTCGTACTGGCCGTCGCACAGCGCCTTGAACGACGCGATGGTCTCCTCGACCGGCACGAAGGAGCCGGGCTGGCCGGTGAAGGCCTCCGCGACGAACATGTTCTGCGAGAGGAAGCGCTGGATGCGACGGGCCCGGTTGACGATGATCTTGTCTTCCTCGGAGAGTTCGTCCATGCCGAGGATGGCGATGATGTCCTGCAGGTCCTTGTAGCGCTGCAGGATCTCCTTGACGCGGGCGGCCACGGCGTAGTGCTCCTCGCCGACGTAGCGGGGATCGAGGATGCGCGAGGTGGAGTCGAGCGGATCCACCGCGGGGTAGATGCCGAGCTCGGAGATCGGGCGCGAGAGCACGGTGGTCGCGTCGAGGTGCGCGAACGTCGTCGCCGGTGCGGGGTCGGTCAGGTCGTCTGCGGGGACGTAGATCGCCTGCAGCGATGTGATGGAGTGACCGCGCGTCGAGGTGATGCGCTCCTGGAGCATGCCCATCTCGTCGGCGAGCGTGGGCTGGTATCCCACGGCGGAGGGCATGCGGCCGAGGAGCGTGGAGACCTCGGAGCCTGCCTGCGTGAAGCGGAAGATGTTGTCGATGAAGAGGAGCACGTCCTGCTTCTCGACGTCGCGGAAGTACTCGGCCATCGTCAGCGCGGTGAGGGCCACGCGAAGGCGGGTGCCCGGCGGCTCGTCCATCTGGCCGAAGACGAGGGCGGTCTTGTCGATGACGCCGGACTCGGTCATCTCGAGGAAGAGGTCATTGCCCTCGCGGGTGCGCTCGCCGACGCCGGCGAAGACGGAGACGCCGCCGAAGTTCTCCGCGACGCGGTAGATCATCTCCTGGATGAGCACGGTCTTGCCGACACCCGCACCGCCGAAGAGGCCGATCTTGCCGCCCTTGACGTAGGGGGTGAGCAGGTCGATGACCTTGATGCCCGTGGAGAAGACCTCGGTCTTGGACTCCAACTGGTCGAATGCGGGCGCGGAACGGTGGATGCCCCAGCGCTCCTTGATGTCGAGGGTCGACTTGTCGACGTCGAGGGGCTCGCCGAGGGTGTTCCACACGTGTCCCTTAGTGACCTCACCGACGGGCACCGAGATCGGGGCGCCGGTGTCGCGCACCGGGGCGCCACGGACAAGGCCGTCGGTCGGCTGCATCGAGATGGTGCGCACCATGTTGTCGCCGATGTGCTGGGCCACCTCGAGGGTGAGCATGCGCGTGCCGCCACCCTCCTCGCCCTGGTCGAAGGAGACGTCCACGTTGAGGGCGTTGAAGAGCTCCGGCATCGCCTCGACGGGGAACTCCACGTCGACGACGGGTCCGGTGACGCGGGCGACGCGTCCGACACCGGGTGTCTTCGCGTGAGGGGTCGCCTGGTCCATCGTGGCGGTCATGTCGATCCTCTTTCCTTCGGTTCCTACGGTCGGCTAGCGGGGTCTAGGCGGAGGCGAGTGCGTCGGCGCCGCCGACGATTTCGCTGATCTCTTGGGTGATCTCGGCCTGACGGGCCTGGTTTGCCTGCCGTGACAACGACTTGATCATCTCTTCGGCGTTGTCGGTTGCCGACTTCATGGCACGACGTCGTGCCGCATGCTCGGATGCGGCAGACATCAGCAGAGCGGAATACACCGTCTGGTCGATGTACTGCGGAAGGAGCCCGTCGAGGACGGTCTCCGCATCCGGCTCGAACTCGTATAGCGCACTGGGGTGCGAGCCCTCGGTGGACTCGACGACCTCGTCCACGACCTCCAGCGGCAGGATCCGGCGGATCCGCGCCTCCTGGGAG
>JBEGMG010000341.1:0-4249 GCA_041183165.1 Actinomycetota bacterium
CCACCCTGGACCTCGACCGGGCGGTTGAGGACCAGGCCGATGACCTCCGCACCCGCCTCACGGAGCTTGTTCGCGTACCTGAAGACCAGGCCCTTCTCCTGGGTGAGCGCGTTCACGACCAGCACGACCCGGTCACCGACGCGATCGGCGAGGAGCAGGGACTCGCCTGCGACCACCAAGGGCGGCGCATCCATCACGACGACGTCATAGTTGGTCTTGAGCGCCTCGATCACCTCGACGGTGTGCAGCGTGCAGAGCAACTCGGGAAGGCGCGACGACGCACCGCCCGCACAGACGACGTCGATGCCCGGCACCGCGGGGCGGATCGCCTGCTCGGGCGTGATGCGCCCCTGGAGCAGCTCACCGAGACCCGGCGTTTCGGGCGGCAGGCCGACAAGTTCGTGCATGCGCGGCCGGCGGAAGTTGCAGTCGATGATGAGGACGCGGCGCGCCGCATGGGCAGCTGCCGCCGCGAAGTTGGTGACCAGCGTCGTGGTGCCGGCGGACGGACCCGCCGACACGAACATCACGCCCTTCGCGGGAGGGCCCCCGCCCGGCGCACCCCAGGCCCGCGAGACCTCCATCGAGAACTGCCGCATCACCTCGCTGAACGAGGCATTCGGATGGTTCCAGAGCGCCCACTCAGGCTGCGATGGACCGTTGGCTTCGTCCTGGCGCTGCGGGATGACACCGAGGATCTTCCCTGCGCCGACGATGTCGGCCGGGAAGCGCACGCGCTGCTCGGTGATCTCGCGCAGGAACAGGACACCGATGACGGCGAGGATGCCCAACGCAGTGCCGCCGGGCAGCGTGATCTTCAGCTTCGGGAAGGTCGGCTCACGGGGTTCGACGGCCGGCCGCATCAGGATCTGCTGGGCGTCGGCCCGGTCGGCCCGGAGCTGGTTGGTCGCGATCCGCTCCTCGAGTTCCTGCCGCTCCTCCTGCTTGCCTTCCTTCTCGCGCTTCAGCCGCTCGATGCCGGCCACGACGGCGGCCCGGTCGACGAGCACCTTCTCCGTCTCGTTGATCTCCCTGTCGATCCCGGTGAGGGTGAGCTTGACCGCCGAGAGGTCGTCGTCGAACCGCTTCTCGTCGGCGAACCGGTTCTGCTGCACCTGCTCCGCGATGCGGCCTCGCAACTGCTGCTCGACCTTGTCGAGCGATTCCTTGGCTTCCTTCTCCTGCGGCGTCCCCTCGCGGAACCTCGCACGGATGGCGTCGTAGTTCGCCTGGGTCCGGTCACGATCGACGAGCAGCGCCTGCACCGCCGGATCCTTGCGGGCCTCGCGGAGCTCCTCCTCGGTCCCCATGCCGGTACCACCCTTGCGGGCACGAGCCGACTCGAGTCGCGACTGCGTCAGCTGGATCTGCTGGATGACCTCGGCACGCCGGAGCAGGAGCGCCTCGAGCGCGCGCTGGCCCTTCTGTGGGTCCTCGTCGTAGGACTGGATGCCGGCCTTGCGGAGCTCGGACTTGATCGTCTCGTCGAGCGCGTTGATCTCGACCTCGATCGCCTTCGAGCGCGTCTTCATCGACTCGTTGCCCGAGGTGATGCGCTTGTTCTCGTCGGCGACGCGAAGCGTCATGTAGGTCTCGCCGACCGTGTTGAGCACCGGGGCGATGTCCTGCTTCTCCGTCCACATGAAGCGGAGCACGAACAGCTGGCTGCTGCGGGCGAAGGACGCGGACAGGTCCTCCTTCAGTTCACGGATCGCATCCGTGTAGTTCGGCACGCCGTTCTCAAGGAAGAGCTGGCCGTATGAGGTCGCCTGGAAGGCGGGTGACGCGATGACGTTCTCCAGCACGCGGTCGGAGAGCATGAAGCCGATCTCCGTGTTCGCGATGCGGACGACCTGTTCCTCCTGGGTGTAGTCCTGGCCGACGGCGTCCGTGCCCTCGAGGATGCGGTTGCGGATCTCGAAGACCGCCTCGCCGGTGTAGAGCGGATAGACGGCGCCCATGCCGTAGTTGAGGATGACGCCCAGGACCGCGCCCACGACACCTCCGGCGGCGACCGACTTCCAGTGCTCACGAAGGACCCGTACCGGATCGATGCTGACCGAAGGCCTCACGGCAGGGCGGCGCGCCTCGGATGCCGGGCGGGATGGTGTCCTCGTCATGGTCGTGCTCCTCGGTTCACTTCAAGGTCTCCTCGAGGCGCGCCGCGGCGGCGGCCTCGGACTCGGGCATGGGATTGTCCTTCGCCAGCACCATGGCGCTGGCGAGCGATGCCTTGGCTGCATCCTTGCGGCCCTGCGCCTGCTGTGCCATGGCAAGGTGGAGCAGCATGGTGGGCGACTGGCGCATCTCGAGCCCGCGGAGGAGCGTCGCCTCGGCGGCGGCGGCATCGCCCGCCTTGAGCTGCGCGAGCCCGAGCGTGTCGATGCCGTCCACGTTCGAGGGATCGATCGCCGCTGCGCGACGCGCATACCCGAGGGCCTTCTGGGCATCACCGCACGTCGCCTCGATGTACGCCACGTTGTTCAGGGCATCGAACTGGCTGGGGAAGGCCTGAAGGACCGTCTCGAACTCCTTGGCGGCTCCTGCGCAGTCGCTCATGCGGTAGAGGACATTGCCGAGGCTCATGTGGCTCATCGCCTGGGCCACCGGATCGGTGCCGGCCGCCGCAAGCGCCTGCTGCGCGTAGTCCCGCGCCTTGCCGAGCACATCGGTGGGCGCGTTGCGCAGCAGCGTCCACGCCGACGCGAGCTGACGGAGCGTCTCGGGATCCTTCATGTCCGCGACCTGCCGGACGAACGAGTCGTACGCCTCGAGCTCGGACTTGGACTCACGGACCTTGAAGACCTGCAGCAGGATGTCGAACCATCCCTGCACCGGCTGGCGGGCCGCCCCGGCCGCGACGTTCGCCTGATAGATGCTCCGCAGGTTGACCAGCCCGGCATCCCGCGCGCCGCTCAGGCATTCGCCGGCGGATCGAGCACTCTGCAGGTACATCGACGTGCGGACCTGGTCGGGATACGCACGGATGAGGGTGCTCAGGCCCCGGAGGTCGGGCGGGTCCTTGGACAGGTACATGCGTGCCGCCAGTTCAAGCGATCCGACCGACCGATCCGATGCGAACGCCCGCTCATAGCTCTGGCCCGCCTCGGTCCACTGCCGTGCCTCGGCCTGGATGTCCGCCAGGCGGCGAAGCCACAGCGCATTCAGGGCGGATTGCTGGACGGCCTCCTCGAGCACGGCGCGCGCCGCGGCGGGATCGCCGGTGCGCAGCAGCAGGTTCACCACGTCCATCCTGACCGTCGCATCCTTCGGCAGTGCCGCGAGGATCCGCTTCGCCTCACGCACCGCATCGGCCTTGGCGCCCTTCGCCTCGAGTGCCGTCCATCGCAGGCGTGCGATCGGGACGCTCAGTTGGTCGAGTTGCTGCGCCGGCTCGAGCGCCTTCAGGCAGGTGTCGAGGTACGCCTTGTCACCCGTGCGCCGGAACATCTGCATGGCGATCTCGGCGAGCGAGACGTGCGGGACCGGCGAGCGGGGATCCAACTTCGCCGCCTCGTCGAGCCGCGCCCGGACCTGGGCAAAGCTCGCGTCCATGCCCGCGCGATCCCCCCGTTCCTGGCTGGCCACCACGTCTTCGAGTGCAGCCATCGCCTGGACGAGCCGGGTCGCGAACTGCTCGCGACGGTCGTTTCCGTCCTGGACCTTCGCGAGGAACGCCTTGGCCTGCTCTGACTTGCGCAGGACGAGGCTCCAACGTGCCGCCTCACGCAGGTCGTCATTCGACGGTTGCGCGGCCATCAAGGGCTCGACGGCGCGGAGGGCGGCATCGACCTCGCCGCGGCTGGCTCGCAGGCGCGCAACCGCACGGATCGTCGCCCCATCGCCCGGTGCAGCCTCGAGGGCCTTCTTGAGCGAGAGTTCCCCCTGCTCGGGCTTGTTGGTCCGGTAGAAGAACTCCGCCTGCATCAGGAAGAGCAGCGGCCGGCTCCGGGTCACCGTGGCTTCTGCCCCACGGACCACGGCCTCGGCGCCGGCGACGTCACCCAGCGCGGTGAGTCCCTGCATCTCGACGCTCAGGGCATCGAGGTCATTCGGATCGGCCTTGCGGATCGCCTCGAGCAGTGACTTGGCCTCGGCCACGTTGGCTTCGCGCGCACGACGGATCGCATCCTCGCGGTTGGCGACCTGCATGGCATCCCATTGGCCGACGGAGTACCTCGGCCGGAGCTGCTCATCGAGGATCGTCGAGGGATCGGGGGAGAGTTCGAGCAGCAGCGCAGCCAGACCC
>JBEGMG010000342.1:0-6685 GCA_041183165.1 Actinomycetota bacterium
ATTGACCGTGGCCACCGGTCTCGACGGCGACGGCGCTGCGCTCGTGCTCAAGCTCCATCACGCCATCACCGACGGGGTCGGGGGCATGATGCTCGCCGCCACCCTCTTCGATCTCAGCGCCGAGGCACCCGACCTCGGCCCGCTGCCGGATGCACCCGAGCCGATTGCGCCGCTGGATCCGCTGCAGCGCCTCGCCCACGGCATCGACTACGAGGTCCGAGAATCGCGTGGACTCATCCATGGCATCGCGGGCTACGGAGCCGACCTCGCTCGCCGCACATTCGCCGACCCGGTCGGCGCCGTCCAGGGTGCGGGGTCCTTTGCCGCATCGACCGCCCGCCTTCTCGCGCCCGCGAGCGAGCCGCTCAGCCCCGTGATGACGCGGCGTTCCCTCGATGTGCGATGCGCCCTGCTCCACGCACCGCTCGCCGATCTCAAGGCCGCCGCGAAGTCGTTGGGTGGCACTCTCAATGACGCCTTCATGGCCGTCGTCGCGCGCGGACTGCGCGCCTACCACGCGGACATGGGAACTCCCGTCGACGCGCTGCGCGTCAACATGCCCGTCAACATGCGCCAGGACGGGGATTCGGCAGGAGCGAACGCGTGGGTTCCGGCGAGGTTCGCCCTGCCCCTGGTGGGCACCACCCCTCAGGACACGATGCGCCAGCTGCACCCCGTGCTCCTGGCTGCACGCACCGAGCCCGCGCTTCCTGTGTCCACGGTCGTCTATCGACTGCTGTGCACCTTGCCCAATCCCGTCGCGACCGTGATCGCCGGCGGACTCATGAAGGGCACGGACGTCGCCGCGACCAACGTGCCGGGCCCGCCGTTCCCCGTCCATGTCGCGGGTGCGCGTGTGACGCGACTCGTGCCCTTCGCCCCCAAGGGTGGTGCATCCGTGAACGTCGCGCTCATGAGCTACGACGGCACGGCGTTCCTCGGCATCACGATCGATCCCGCGGCCGTGACGGATCCCGATCTCCTGGTCGACTGCCTCTCGGCTGCACTTCACGGAGTCGCCTCGGCATCCTGAGGCCGTCATCTCCGGGTGCGCCGGGTTACCGTGGAGGAATGCTCAAGGGCCTGGCGATCGCGGGCGCGGCGCTCGTGCTCCTCGCGGTGGCCGCCGCAGGTGCGTTCCTTGCGTTCGGGGGTCTCGACTATCTGCGCAGCCAGCAGGCCATCGTCGTCCCGGAGCAGTTGCGACCGGTCATCATCGACGCCGCCGAGCGGTGCCCGGTCGTCCCGGCGAAGGTCCTCGCCGCGCAACTCGCGTCGGAGAGCAGCTGGGACCCCCGCGCTGTGAGCCCGGCGGGCGCGACCGGCCTCGCCCAGTTCATGCCCGAGGTGTGGGAGCAGTACGCCGTCGATGGTGACGACGATGGCGATCGCGACATCTATGACCCCGTCGACGCGATCCACTCCGCCGCCGCGCTCAACTGCGTCAACGCCGAGCTCGTCGCCGACGTCCCCGGCGACCGGCTGCGCAACATCCTCGCGGCGTACAACGCCGGCTTCAATCAGGTCGTGCGCTACGAGGGTGTGCCGCCCTTCCCCGAGACGGAGCAGTACGTCGAGCGCGTGCTCACGCGCGCGGAGCGCATCGAGCTCAACTAGGGAGTGCCCGCGGCGTCAGGTGCGCGGGTTGCCGAACATGTCGGAGTTGCTGCGCGCGTCGGCGACGAGACCCGGGACGACCTCCGTCAGTTCGGCGGGTGACCACCGACCGCGCTCCTTGGCGGCCGTGGGCCCCTTGACCCACGGCTCGGCGACACCGATCTCATTGCCCGTCACCGTGAAGACGCGCCCGGTGACTCCCGCCGACAGCGGCGAGCCGAGCCAGACGACGAGCGGGGAGATATTGGCCGGGTCCATCGGGTGGTAGCCCTCGGCGTCGGGCTCGAGCCCGCTCATCTCGGCGAAGAGCGGCAGGCCTTCGGTCATACGAGTGAGGGCGACGGGCGCGATGGCGTTGGCGGTCACACCCAGTCGTGCGAGCTCGTCGGCGAGGATGATCGTCATGGCGGCGATGCCCGCCTTGGCCGCGCCGTAGTTGGCCTGGCCGATGTTGCCGAAGATCCCCGACGGCGATGACGTCGAGATGATGCGTGCGTCGTTGACCTCACCGGCCTTGGCGCGGGCGCGCCAGTAGTCGACGGCGTGCCGGCTCACGGCGAAGGTGCCGCGAAGGTGGACCGCGATGACCGATTCGAACTCCTCCTCGGTCATGTTGACGAACATCCGGTCGCGCAGGATGCCCGCATTGTTGACGACCACATCGAGGCCACCGAACGCGTCGATCGCCGCCTGGATGATGCGACCCGCACCGGCGTAGTCGGTGACGCTGTCGGTGGTGGCGATTGCCTCGCCGCCGAGAGCGCGGATCTCGTCGACGACCTGCTGTGCCGGGCTGGCGTCAGCTCCCGCGCCGTCCACCGAGCCACCGAGGTCATTGACCACGACGCGCGCACCCTCGCGCGCGAAGGCCAGGGCGTGCTCCCGGCCGATGCCGCGACCGGCACCGGTGATGATGACGACTCGGCCTTCGCAGATCCCCGACATGGGTCCTCCTCTTCCTCGGCGGCGAGGCTAGCGATCGCGGGTCCCCGTGATAGGACGTGGGTGTGCCGGGACCCCGACTTCTCTTCGTGTGCACGGGCAATGCCACGCGTTCGGTGATCGCCGCCGCACTCGTGCGCCGAGACCGCCCCGACTGGCAGATCGACTCGGCCGGCACGTGGGCGATCCCCGGCCTGCCGTCGAGCCGTCGCACCCTGGCGGCGCTGGAGTCCGTCGGGGTGAGCGCCCCCGGTCATCGGAGCACGACGCTCACGCGTGATCACGTCGCCGATGTCGACCTCATCGTGGGTTTCGAGGCCGACCATGTGATGCACGTGCGCCGACTCGCCCCCGAGTCTGCCGACCGTACGGCGACCCTCCCCCGGCTTCTCATGCCCGACTGGCCGGGCGCCGATCTGGCGGCCGAGGATCCGCGCACGTGGATCGAGGTCGATGACCCTGCAGGCGGTGACGTGGAGGACTTCATTCGCTGCGCACGCGACATCGATGCGCAGGTCGCGCAGCTCCTCGCCCGCCTCGACGCGCGCTAGCCGACGCCACACCAGCCGCGGCGTTCTTTGCTCAGAATGCGTCACCCGGTGGCACATCCGGGGCAAAGAACGCACGCTGAAGTCAGTCGGGAAGCACCCCGGCATCCGCGAGCGCGGCGATACGCGATGCATCGATGCCCCAGGCGAGCAGGGCACTGCGGTCGGAAGCGACCACCGGACGGGGATCCCCCGCGGGTGTGCCTGAGAAGCGCGGTGCCGGTGCGGCCTGCACCATGCCGTCGACCTCGACGAAGGTCCGCCGTGCGGCCAGGTGCGGATGATGCGGTGCCTCGGACATGGTGAGCACCGGCGCGACGCAAGCATCGGTGCCCTCGGCGAGGGCAGCCCACTCGTCGCGCGTGCGGGTGGCCACCACCTCGGCGAATCGCTCACGCAAGACCGGCCAGCCCGCGAGATCGAATTGTGCCGGCAGATCCTCCGACTCCAGCCCGGCCAAGCGAAGCCACTCGGCGTAGAACTGCGGCTCGAGGCAGCCGATGGCCAGCCACTTGCCGTCCGCCGTGCGATACGTGTCGTAGAACGGCGTACCGGAGTCGAGGAGGTTGACCCCAGCCTCCTCTCGCCACATCCCGATGGCCGACATCGAGTGAAAGAGGGACATGAGCAACGCCGCGCCATCGACCATGGCCGCATCGACCACCTGACCCTCACCCGTGCGCTCGGCATGCCAGAGCGCAGAAAGCACGCCTACGAGCAGCAGCATTGCCCCGCCTCCGTAGTCGCCCACGAGATTGAGTGGCGGCGTCGGTGGCTGATCACGGCGAGCGATGTGCGCGAGCACGCCCGCCACGGCGATGTAGTCGAGGTCGTGGCCGGCACTGCGCGCCCAGGGGCCCTCCTGACCCCACCCGGTCATGCGCCCGTAGACGAGAGACGGGCGTCGCGCCAGGCAGGCCTGCGGCGACAGGCCCAGTCGCTCCATCACACCCGGGCGGAAGCCCTCGATGAGCACGTGCGACTCGGCGACGAGATCGAGGACCAGTTCACGGCCCGCGTCCTGGCGGATGTCGACGACGACACCGGTGCGGCCGCGACGCGTGATGTCGCGCAATGGATCCCCCAGCATGAGCCCGGGCCGCGGGGACTCGATCCGGATGCCCTCGGCGCCCAGATCGGCGAGCACCATCGCGGCGAAGGGCGCCGGGCCAAGGCCGGCCATCTCGACGAAGCGCAGGCCGGCCAGGGGTCCGCTCACTTGATCACCACCATGACCTGGGTGTTGAACACCGCGAGCCGGCCGTCGGGGGTCCACAACTCGCGTGTCTCCGTGGCGTAGCCCTCACGTCGTGAGACGAGCCGCCCGCGGTGCAGGAGCGGAGCAGCGGGATCGATGGTCGCGGGATCGATGAGGAGACTCGCCGCGAAGGTGAGCGTGGCGATCGGCCTGGGTTCGGTGAAGGTCACGAGCGTGGCGGGCCAGAGCGCATCGACGAGGCCGAGGGCGAGCGCGGCGTCGACCGGCTCCTCCTCCGGCAGGCGCACCCAGCACACGACGTCCTCGACCCGCCCCTGATAGGGCAGGCCTGAGAGCGGGCGGAACTCCAGTCGCTCGGTGAATTCCGGGGCGAGCGGCGGGGCGAGCGGCACGGCCGCGACCTCCGACCACGGCGGGGACGGCGGTGGGCTCAGGCGCTCGTCCACGATGACGGGCTGGTCACCACCGCGCGTCCTGCCCAGCACGACACTCGCGGAGACGAGCACCTCGGGCTCGCTTCCTACGACGACGCGCCAGGCTGAGGTGCCCGAGCCCACGCGCAGAGGCGTCTCGCGGACGAGGGACGCACCCACGGGTACCGGCCCCAGCATGTCGACGCTCACCTCGCGGGCGACCCGCGCTGCGCCATCCTGATCGAGGAGGCGATCAGCATGCTCGGCCGTGCGCACAGCCATACCGACGCCAAGGCCTCCCCAGGCCCCTCGCCCCTGGGCCCAGCCCGACTCCACATGCCAGGAGCCATCGAGGACGGTCGTGAGGTCTCGGTACACCGGCACATCCCGAGGGTAGTCCTGCCGTCGGTGCGGGCGGCTAGCCTGCCTGCGTGCGCGTGCTCCATACCTCCGACTGGCATCTGGGCCGGTCCTTCCACGGTGTCGACATCCTCGAGCACCAGCACGCCTTCGTGGTCTGGCTCACCGATCTCGTCGAGGTCGAGCAGATCGAGCTCGTCGTCGTCGCCGGGGATGTCTACGACCGCGCCGTACCCTCCCTAGCCGCCGTCTCCCTCTGGGAGCAGGCGGTCATGGGCATCACGCAGACCTGCCCGATGCTCGTGACATCCGGCAATCACGACTCCCCCACGCGACTGGGGTTCGCGGGGACCATGCTCGCGCGGTCGGGTCTGCACCTGCGCACCTCACTCGAGACCATCGCGAGCCCACTCGTCATCGAGGGTGGCGATGGCGTCGTCCTGGCGGCCTACGGCATCCCCTACCTCGAGCCTGATCTCCATCGCGCCGCACTCGGCGCCGAACGCTCGCATGCCGCGGTCCTCGACGCCGCGATGGATCGCGTGCGTGCCGATCTGGCGGCGCGTGACGGCGTGCGCTCCCTCGTCGCGGCCCATGCCTTCATCACAGGTGGCGACACCAGCGCGATCGTCAGCGAGTCGGAGCGGGATCTGCGCGTCGGCGGGATCGGCGACGCCCCCGCATCGGTCTTCGCCGGAGTCGACCACGTCGCGCTCGGTCACTTGCACGGCGCACAGGACGTGCGGGTGGGATCGGCGGACACCTCGGTCGCCTACAGCGGCTCCCCGCTCGCGTTCTCCTTCTCGGAAGAGACGCACCACAAGTCGGTCACCGTGCTCGATATCCCCGCGGCCGGGCCGATCCAGGCTCGTCGCGTCTCCGCTCCGGTGCCCCGCCCACTCGTCACGCTCACCGGGCGACTCGACGATCTCCTCGATGACCCCGCCACCGCCTCGCTCGCCGATCACTGGGTGCGCGTGGTGCTCACCGACGAACGTCGACCGGTCGACCCGATGGGTCGCTTGCGCGCAGTCCTCCCACACGCCATCGAGCTCACCTTCGAGCGTCGCTCCCTCGCCTCAGTGGAGGCCGTCGATGCGGACGGCGCTCCCGCGCGCGACCCCCTCGCCATCGCCGAGGCCTTCGTCGAGCACGTCACCTCCACGCCACCCGATCCGATCGAGCACGACCTCCTCCGCGACTCCGTCGAGCGCATCCGCATCGGCCAGGTCTCCCCGTGAGGTTCCATCGACTGGCGATCACCGGCCTCGGACCCTTCCGCGGGCAGCAGGAAGTCGACTTCGACGCCGTCACCGCGTCGGGACTCTTCCTCATCGAAGGTCCCACCGGCGCGGGCAAGACGACCATCATCGACGCCATCGTCTTCGCGCTCTACGGCTCGTTGTCAGGCGCAGACTCGGATCCGGGCCGACTGCGAAGCCAACTATGTCGCCCGGATGAGCCGACCGAGGTCACACTCGACTTCAGCATCGGCGGAGTGCGGCACACGATCACCCGCAATCCGGCGTACGAACGTCGCAAGGCTCGGGGTGAAGGCACCACGCTCGAGCGCGCCGCACAAACCC
>JBEGMG010000343.1:0-2811 GCA_041183165.1 Actinomycetota bacterium
ATCCTGGTGATCATCGGGGCGGCCTTCCTGATCGCCCTCGTGGCCGGGGCGGCCTCGGGCCGCTGAAGCCTGCGCTTGCTAGGGGAGTGAGGCCACTTTGGGTCGGCGTCGAGGAGGCTAGGCGCCCCTTGGCCGCGTTCCGGGTGGCAAAATCGCGGCTTCGTGGCGCCTAAGGCTCGTCTGACAGGGGCCACTTGGCCGACCCGCCGGGTGAGCCCTCCTAGGTCTGCGGGCGCGCCGCCGTCGACCGGAGCGCCCCTGTCGGGCCCCGCCGGCCGACGTTCGGCCTGCTCGGATCGTGAGGGACGGACCCCGGATTTGGTGGTCAAGGACCGGTCCGGTATCTTTGCTCCCCGTGCCTGGGGCAACCCGGGTTCACGCGCGTGCCGGGCCGAGACATCGGTCGCGTGCGCTGGCTTTCCTCCAGCTCCGCTTGAGGGTGAAGCGCTCCGGAAGGGGCGCGACACACCCGAGCGCGGGGGTGGGAGAAACCAGGCAAATCGGACACACAGGACAGACACGGACGGAGACGCAGTGCCCACGATCCAGCAGTTGGTCCGCAAGGGCCGGCAGGACAAGGTCTCGAAGAGCAAGACGCCCGCGCTCAAGGGCAGCCCCCAGCGCCGGGGCGTCTGCACGCGCGTCTACACGACCACGCCCAAGAAGCCGAACTCGGCTCTGCGCAAGGTCGCCCGCGTCCGCCTCTCATCGGGCGTCGAGGTCACTGCCTATATCCCCGGCGTGGGGCACAACCTCCAGGAGCACTCGATCGTCCTCGTCCGCGGCGGTCGCGTGAAGGACCTCCCCGGCGTCCGCTACAAGATCATCCGCGGCGCTCTCGATACCCAGGGCGTGAAGGGTCGCAAGCAGGCCCGTTCCCGCTACGGCGCGAAGAAGGAGAAGGGCTGATGCCGCGCAAGGGCCCGGCTGCCAAGCGGCCGATCGTCATCGACCCGGTCTACAACTCCCCGGTCGTCACCCAGCTCATCAACAATGTGCTCCTCGACGGCAAGCGCTCCACCGCTGAGGCCATCGTCTACGGCGCCCTCGAGGGCTGCCGCGAGAAGACGGGCACCGATCCCGTGGCCACGCTCAAGCGCGCCCTCGACAACGTCAAGCCCACCCTCGAGGTGCGCTCTCGCCGCGTCGGCGGCGCCACCTACCAGGTGCCCGTCGAGGTCAAGGCCGGACGCAGCACCACTCTCGCTCTGCGCTGGCTCATCTCCTACTCACGTCAGCGTCGCGAGAAGACGATGACCGAGCGCCTCATGAACGAGATCCTCGACGCCTCCAACGGCCTCGGCGCCAGCGTCAAGAAGCGCGAGGACACGCACAAGATGGCCGAGTCCAACAAGGCATTCGCCCACTACCGCTGGTAGTCGGCGCAGAGCTAGAGAAGAAGAAGGAGTACGCAGGTGTCCACCGCGACCAAGCTCGACCTCGCCAAGGTCCGCAACATCGGGATCATGGCGCACATCGACGCGGGCAAGACCACGACGACCGAGCGCATCCTCTTCTACACCGGCATCAACTACAAGATCGGCGAGGTCCACGAGGGCGCAGCCACGATGGACTGGATGGAGCAGGAGCAGGAGCGCGGGATCACCATCACCTCCGCCGCCACGACGTGCGAGTGGAAGGGCTACACGATCAACATCATCGACACGCCCGGCCACGTCGACTTCACGGTCGAGGTCGAGCGGTCGCTGCGTGTCCTCGACGGCGCTGTAGCTGTCTTCGACGGCGTAGCCGGTGTCGAGCCCCAGTCCGAGACGGTGTGGCGCCAGGCTGACCGCTACAACGTCCCCCGCATCTGCTTCGTCAACAAGCTCGACCGCACGGGCGCTGACTTCTACATGTGCGTCGACATGATCAAGGACCGTCTCGGTGCCACGGCGCTCGTCCTGCAGATCCCGATCGGCTCGGAGTCCGACTTCCTCGGGGTCGTCGACCTCGTGACCATGCGCGCCCTCACCTGGCGCGGCGAGACCCAGAAGGGCGAGGACTACGTCGTCGAGGAGATCCCCGCCGACATGGCCGGTCAGGCCGCCGAGTGGCGCGAGAAGCTCCTCGAGACGCTCGCGGAGAACGACGACGCCGTCATGGAGAAGTTCCTCGAGGGCGAGGAGCTGTCGGTCGACGAGATCCAGGCGGGTATCCGTCGGGCCACCCTCGCCGACAAGCTCACCCCGGTGCTCACCGGCTCGGCGTTCAAGAACAAGGGCGTGCAGCCCATGCTCGACGCCGTGGTCGCCTACCTCCCCTCGCCGCTCGACGTCGCGGCGATCGAGGGCCACAAGCCCGGCAACGAGGACGAGGCGATCGAGCGCAAGCCCAACGACGACGAGCCCTTCTCGGCCCTCGCGTTCAAGATCATGAGCGACCCGCACCTGGGCAAACTCACCTACGTCCGCATCTACTCCGGCCGCCTCGAGACCGGCACCGCGGTGCTCAACAGCACCAAGGACCGCAAGGAGCGCATCGGCAAGATCTATCGAATGCACGCCAACAAGCGCGAAGAGATCGACGCTGTGGGCGCAGGCGACATCGTGGCCGTCATGGGCCTCAAGGACACGACCACGGGCGAGACCCTGTGCGATCCGGCCAAGCCGGTCGTGCTCGAGTCGATGAGCTTCCCCGCCCCGGTTATCTCCGTAGCCATCGAGCCCAAGACCAAGAGCGACCAGGAGAAGCTCGGCACGGCCATTCAGCGCCTCGCCGAGGAGGACCCCACCTTCCGCGTCCAGAGCGACGAGGAGACGGGCCAGACCATCATCTCCGGCATGGGCGAGCTGCACCTCGAGGTGCTCG
>JBEGMG010000344.1:0-4710 GCA_041183165.1 Actinomycetota bacterium
GGCATGGACACCGAGGTCGCGCAGGTCGGTGCGCCCGGCGTGCACGGCCACACTTGGCAGGGAGAGGCCGTCGAGCTCGCTCATGGGGACAGCCTGCCGCACCGGCAGCGTCTCGTCAGGCCGATGCGAGCCCGACCGCCACGAAGTCGCGCTCCCACAGGGATCGGAAGAGATCACGGCCGAACTCGCGCGGGTCGGCGCTGCTCAGCAGCCCGAGTTCGACGGCGCGGTCGACGATCTGACCGATCGAGCGACTCCCGTCGACCGAACGCACGAGCGCCACCTGCATGGGGTCCAGCGATACGCGCCAGCCCGGTCGCACGATGTCCTGTCCGTCCAGGTGGCACTGGTAGCGCAGGGTCGGCACGTACGACGCGACCGCCGCGGACGACCAGTCGATCCGGTAGGAAGCGGCCGGCCGATCGGGGCGGCAGGCCGTGAAGAAATGGCAGGCGTTGCCGGTGTTGACGCGCTCCATCGCGGCCCACTGCCGTTCCTGCGGAAGGGCAGCGACGGACGACAGGAACGCATCGTCGATGCCGCGGAACGGGTAGTACGGGGACTTGAGGAACCACTCCTGGAAGACCAGGCCGGCAGAGGTCACCAGGTCCAGGCAGTCATCCACGGTGAAGCTGCGATCCCGGCCGTGCAGGAAGGTGTCGACGAGTCCGGCATCGAAGTCCAGGTCCGGTGCGATCGCAAGGTAGGAGCGCACCGGATGCCCGTCGGGAAGGGATGCGAGTGCCTGCTTGACGATCTCGATGGACGTGTCGTCCTGGGTGAGGCCGAGCTCGCGGAAGAGCGACTGCAGGATCTCCACGCCGAACCTGCCGTATCGCGCGTACAGCATGGTCGCGATGACGCCATCGACGCGCAGGCAGCGCGCGAGCGCGTCCATACCGGCCTGAGGGTCGGCCAGATGGTGGAGGACGCCGGTCGACATGATGAGGTCGAAGTCTCGGCCGAGTGAGGCGACCTGCTCGATGGGGAGCTGGTGCACCTCCAGGTTCTCGAGTGCGTACTTCTCCTTCAGGTGCCGATGATGGTCCAGCGACGTGCGACTGACGTCGATGGCGACGACGCGCGCATCAGGATTCGTGTAGGCGATCACGGCCGCCTGGTTGGTGCCGCATCCGGCCACGAGGATGTCCAGGTCGGGGCGGTAGGGCCGATCGGGCCAGAGGATGCGGTGCGCGTGGGACGGGTCGAACCACTGCCAGTTGCTCGCGAGCCAGCCGGGAAGGTCCTCGATGGGCTCGGGGTAGACCCACTTCTCGTACTGGCCGGAGACCACGTCGGCGAGCGGATCCGCGATCCCGCCACCGGCCGGCGTGCTCTCCACGCGCGAACTCTATGCGACCATGCGGTCGCTACGAATGCGACTACACGTCCCACCAGATCGCAGCCAGACGACGTGGCATCCCCGCATCGGCGGCCTGCACTGCTGCAGCAACCTCGTCGGCGCGATCGACCGGCAGGCACAGGCGGATGCACGCCGACTGCGCCTGTGCACGCGGGTCGAGCGGGATGCGCTGCACCACGTCGTCGTACTCCACGAGCTGCGCGTCGTACCCCGCGTCGCGGATGACAGTGAGCGCATCGTTGGCGGTGGGCGACGTCGGGCGGTCGAGGTCCCAGAATTGCTTCCACAGCGGGTTCATCCAGGTGAGCGGATGGCGCACGGGGAGTTCGAGTACGACGCGCCGTCGTGCATGTGCGGTGAGCGCATCGACGAATGCTGGAAGCTCCCAGACGTTGTAGGCGACGTGATGGCATACGACGACGTCGGCGACGGGCGTGACCGGTGCGACGTCGGGCCAGTCGCCGAGGATGACCTCGCTGGCGACACCGCGCTTGGCTGCGGCCTCGGCGAAGGCGTCGAGCATCCCCTGCTGGTGATCGACGCCGATGAGCAAACCGGCGGGGGGCACGAGTGCGAGCGCCGCGCGTCCACCGCCGCAGCCGACATCCAGCACGCTCCCGCCCGGCGGTAGCGCCTCGCGCGCGGCGGCGTGCGCGGGGGAGTCGGGGATGGGGCCGTCGGGTGCGAGGAACTGCGCCACCGGGTGGATCCACGGATCCTGCGGCGCCTGCGCGCGGATCCCCTCGGGGATCGCCCAGGACGCGAGATCGTCCCGCCACTTCTCGGCTGCCGTCGACATGCGGTCAGCCTAGGCGGGCGTTGATCCTGTCGTTCTGCGGCATCGATGCGAACGCTGTGCGCACATGAGTCGCGACTGACCGGTCACGTGCGACTAATGCCGTCAATGCCGGTGGGCCTGGACCGCAACGCGGAATTCGCGCTCGCTGTCGCTGACACGATGAGTGCGCGGGGGTGAGAGCGACAGGCGACGTCTGTCCGAAGGGAGCGCCGCAATGACGGGGATGACATCTGCTGCCTACACCGATCTGGCGTACCTGGGTGGCACCAGAGCGATCGCGACGACTCCGATTGCCGGTAAGCCGGTGCAGCCGTACGCCGATGTCTACGTGCCCGGGGCGGAGCCGATCCGCGACGGGGAGATCCGGGTGACCGTCCTCGGCAGCGGCACCCCACCGCCGACGCGCGCCCAGGCCTCCGGCTCGATCCTGGTGGAGGTGGGTAACGCGGACCGCGACATGTTCATCTTCGATGTCGGCAGTGGCTCCCTGGCTAACTTCATGACCCTGGGCCTGCCCATCAATCCCCTGGACAAGGTGTTTCTCACCCACCTGCACGCCGATCACACCGCGGACCTCATCACGCTCTTCGGCAGCTTCCGCAAGGCCGGTCGCCAGGGACCGCTGCATGTGTGGGGCGGTGATGGATCCGAGCCGAAGTTCGGGACGCAGGTCGCCCTCGATGCGATCGAGGCTGCATGTGCGTGGGATACCGAATCCACCCGCGGCTTCGCCTCCAACGAGTCCACCGTGCTCGTCGGATCGGAGTTCGATGCGTCGGTCACCTCCGTTGTCTACGAGAAGAACGGCGTCACCATCACCGCGTTCCCGGTGATCCACAACCTGCACGGGGCCGTTGGTTACCGCGTCGACTTCGCCGGCCTCAGCATGGTCTTCTCCGGCGACACCCATCCGTGCTGGCCACTGGTCCACGCCGCGCAGGGCACGGACCTGCTCATCCACGAGTGCTTCCCGTCGGCTGCCACTCTCGCCGCCGTGACGGGTGACAGCATCGAGCGCTTCCAGACCATCAACACCACCCACACCGTCCCCAAGACCGCGGGAAAGGTGTTCTCCCTCGTCCAGCCCCGGATGGGAGCTCTGTGGCACACGTTCCTCGTCCCCGCGGTTGTGGCGCCGATCCTCGAGGAGGTGAGCGCGGTCTTCGACGGACCTGTCGTGCAGACCCAGGACCTCACCATCTTCAACATCACCAGGGAGGCCGTCGTCGCTCGGCAGGTCCACGCGGCCCCTCAGGCGGTCGCCATCCCCGGTGAGTCGACGCTCGACCTGACCTACGGCGCGCGCCCCGAGCCGCCGGCCTGGTGGGCGGAGGCGATCATCCCCGACGAGGAGCCGCCACCCCCCACGCACCACCTTTAGGCAGCTCCGGCAGGCGATGTGCGGGGGCCCTTGACGGCTGTCGGAGGGGGGGTCTATCTTTCGAACAAGTGTTCGAATACTCACCCCGAGGAGGTGCCCATGGCTCGACGCTACGCCGCCCCTGTGACGGGTGTGGCCCTTGCGGCCCGGCGGCCCATGCGCTTCACGTGGCAGGGCCAGGGCTACGTCGTGACCTCCGTCCTCGGCCACTGGGTGAGCGGTGCCTGCTGGTGGCGGGCTCCGGATCGGGCAGATGCCGACACCCACACCTGGCGGGTCGAGGCCTTCCCGCGCTCGGGCAGCCGCAGTTCCGGCGTCTACGACCTGTCCTGTGCTGGCGACGGCTGGACCCTGCACCGCATCACCGACTGACCTGCCTCACCGACCGACCTGCACTGCCGATTGATGGGAGTTGACCTATGGGAGCTGCGATGAGAGTCACCACTCCGAGCGCTGACCTGCTCGCCGCCGCCCAGCGCGGCCTGGTCGAGGCGACGTACGCCGAGACCGCCGATGAGCGCTACGTCGGCGCGCACCTGTCGGCACTGCGCTCTGCTGCCGCTGTCCTCGCTGCGCGTGCGCAGCCGGCGAAGAGCCGTGCCCGGCTGCGCAGCGTGTGGTCGGTGCTGCCCGCGGTCGCCCCTGAGTTCACCGAGTGGGCGCAGTTCTTCGCCGCCAGTGCCGCCAAGCGTTCGGCTGCCGAGGCGGGCCTGCGCGTCGTCACGCAGCGCGAGGCCGACGATCTGCTGCGCGATGCCGAGACCTTCCACGACCAGGTGTGCACCCTGCTGCACATCGACCGGCAGCGGTCCCTGCCGGCGACGGGGTGAGGCACGTGCCGTGGATTTCGCCCACCTCCACGTGGCATCGGCCTATTCGATGCGCCATGGCGCATCGATGCCAGCCGACCTCGTGGCCCGTGCCGCCGAGCACGGCCAGTCGCTACTCGCGCTCACCGATCGCGATGGCGTCTACGGCGCGGTGCGCTTCGTCCAGGCCTGTGCGGCCGCCGGCATTGCGCCGGTGCTTGGCGTCGACCTGGCCGTCGACCTGCCGCATGCGGGTCGTCAACACGTCGGTCCCCGAAACGTCGGTGGAGCGGGGCGGCCCATGCCTCCGGCCGCCCGTCCTCCGAGCACGGGGGAGCGCCTACCCGACGGGGTAGGC
>JBEGMG010000345.1:0-3756 GCA_041183165.1 Actinomycetota bacterium
CGCCCACGATGATCATGCCCCGCGCGATGTCGACTCCTGCCGGAAGCAGATCGGATAGAGCGGGTCGTGGACGTGCGGACGGCGCTAGGTGTGCGCGCACCTGCACATCGCCGATGGCATGTTCACCGGGAGCGACCAAGGGCTCGCTGAGCGGCAGGTTGAGGTGCACGGGCCCGCCACGCTCTCCGGCAGCGAGGTCCAGGGTGCGCGCGACGACGTCGCGCAGGGCCGGCTCCTCGAGTCCTTCGAGGTCGACCCAGGTGACGGCGTCCGCGCCGTAGAGCTCGCGCTGATCAATGGTCTGGTTGGCTCCACTGCCGCGCACTGCACCGGGTCTGTCCGCGGTCACCGCGACGAGCGGGACTCCCGAGTACGCCGCTTCGACGATCGCCGGGTGGAGGTTGACGGCAGCCGTGCCGGAGGTCGTCACGACAGCACAGGGTGCTCCCGATCCACGGGCGAGCCCGAGCGCAAGGTAGGCGGCGCTGCGCTCATCGATGCGCACATGCAGGCGCACCAGCCCTCGACGCTCGGCATCTGCCAGCACGAGAGCGATCGGCGCTGAGCGCGAGCCCGGGCACAGCACGACATCGCGCACACCGCTGGCGATGAGTTCCTCGATGACGCAGACGGCGACCCGGGGCGACGGGACGGACATACGGGAAGGTTCTCACGCATCCAGGGCTTCGACGAGCCCGGCACCGCCGGACTCCCAGGCGTCCACGAGACGCTGTCGCCACCAGCGCGCGCGCGAATCCCCGATGAGATCGCGCGCTGCCATGAGCGCGTCGAGATCGGGAGCGACGCGCTCGACCGGCATGTGCCCGTCGAAGGGCACCAGCGGTGGGGCGATGACATCGCGCGCGAGGAGCGTGCCCGTACCGAGTCCGCACGCCGGTGGATCGCCGGTGAGCGCTGCCGCGAGAGCCAAGCCACTCACGAGACCGACGGCGGAGTCGAGCGATCCGCTCACCACGACGGGGCCGCCCCAGGATCGCGCGAGCTCGAGGGCGGCAGCCACTCCGCCCAGCGGCGCGGCCTTGAGGATGACGATGTCGGCAGCCTCGAAGGCGCGAGGATCGCCGAAGCGCACCGACTCGTCGAGAGCAATGGGCAGGTCGATCACTCGCCGGAGGGCCAGGGTCTCGTCGACCGTCGCGCACGGCTGCTCGACGTACTCGATGCCATATGCCCCCAGACGGCCGAGCGCGCGCGCCGCATCATCTGCAGACCAACCACCATTGGCATCGAGTCGAATGCTGGCGCTACCCCCTCCGGCAGACGCGAGAGCACTATCGGCGGCATCGCGCACGGCCGCGACGCGCGCCTCATCGTCGGCGAGCAACTCGCCGAGTGCGGCGACCTTGACCTTGATGGTCGTGCACCCGTGCTCCAGCACCGCCTGGCGCGCGAGGGCCGCAGCATCCTGTGCGGATACGGCCGGGATGATCGCGTTGACGGGGACGATCTCGCGACGTGGCTCCGGCCAGGTGCCGAAGGCCGCCTCCACAGCGGAGGCGAGCCACAGCGCACAGCCTCGCGGGGCGTAGTCATCGAAGGGCGCGAAGTCGCCCCATCCGCTCGGTCCTCGGATGAGCAGGCCCTCGCGCACATCGATCCCCCGGAAGCGGCGCGTGAGCGGCAGCGCATAGGGGACGGCATCGTGCAGGATGTCGGAGAGTGTGACGTCCACGTCGATCAGGGGCGTCGCGGGAACTTCGCGAAGTCGGGTGAGCGGCGCTGGGCATAGGCGTCGCGCCCCTCCTGGGCCTCCTCGGTCATATAGAAGAGCAGCGTCGCGTCACCGGCCAGCTGCTGCACGCCCGCGAGCCCGTCGTCGGCGGCGTTGTGCGAGGCCTTGAGCATGCGCAGCGCGAGCGGGGACAGGGCCAGCATCTGGCGCGCCCACTCCACCGTCTCGCGCTCGAGGTCGGCGAGGGGGACGACGGCATTGACGAGACCCCAGTCGTAGGCCTGCTCCGCGCCGTACTGGCGGCACAGCATCCACACCTCGCGCGAGCGCTTCTGCCCGATCGTGGCGGCGAGGAGGCCGGAACCGTAGCCGCCGTCGAAGGAGCCGACCTTGGGTCCGGTCTGCCCGAAGCGTGCATTCGACGCGGCGATCGACAGGTCGCACACGACATGAAGCACGTGTCCGCCGCCGATGGCGTAGCCGGCGATCATGGCGACGACCGGCTTCGGCGTGCGTCGAATCTGGACCTGCAGGTCGAGCACGTTGAGTCGGCCGATGCCCTTCTGCGCTACGTCGTCATCGCCGATGTAGCCATCATCGCCGCGGATCATCTGGTCGCCGCCGCTGCAGAAGGCCCAGTCACCCTGGCCCGTGAGGATGATGACGCCGATGCTGTCGTCGTCCCGAGCCTTGTTGAGGGCATCGGAGATCTCGAAGAGCGTCTGCGGGCGGAAGGCATTGCGCTTCTGCGGACGGTTGATGGTGATCTTGGCGATGCCGGCGTCGTCACCCGCCGAGTGCTCGTAGCGGATATCGCCGTAGTCCCCGGCACTCACCCACTCGCATGCCGGGACGATGCTCGAGTGCCCCGGGTCGGTGAGGGCAGGCGACCCCTCGGCCACGACGGGCGGCAGGGGGTAGCGGGTGCGGGAATCGAACTCCTGCGGCACCGGCAACTCCTTCGTGTGGGCCGGCAGGGATCACCGGCAGCGCCCAACCTAGCCAGGCCTAGTCTCGTCCGCATGGCGGCACTCCCCTTGCGTGCGGTCGACGTGGCTCCCGGTCCCGCAGGGATCGAGGCGACCCGCGCGGCCCTCACTGCACGCATGGAGGGCGACGGCGCCCCCTTTGCGCTCATCCCGCAGCCCTCGCGCCATGTCACCGCCGAGTACGCCGCCATGGTGACGGCGTGCGTGCGTCCCGGGGAGCCCGTCGAGGATGACGACACCGCGCTGGTGGCGGCCACGAGTGGCTCGACCGGAGCACCGCGCGGCGTACTCGTCACCCGCGCCAACCTGCGTGCCGCGGTCGAGGCATCGTGGCAGCACATCCCCGGTCTGCGCGAATGCTCCTGGATCCTCGCCCTGCCCGTGACCTCGATCGGCGGCTTCGGCGCGATCGTGCGAGCCTTCCTCGCCGGCACCTCGCTGCACGCGCTGCCGTCGGTGGGCGGCGCTGCACCCTTCCGCGTCGAGGACCTCCTGGCCCTGCGCGTCGACGAGCCCTTCGCGATCTCGCTGGTGCCGACGCAACTCGCGGACATCCTGGATTCGACCCCGGCGACCGCCTGGCTTGCCACGGCGACGACGGTGCTCGTCGGCGCCGCAGCAACGCCCGAATCTCTCGCCGCACGCGCGCGCGATGCCGGGATACCGCTCGTCACGACGTACGGCATGACCGAGACCACGGGCGGGTGCGTCTACGACGGTGTCCCGCTGCCGGGAGTGGGCATCGAACTCTCCGACGATGCACGCGTGGACGTCGTCGGCCTGCAGGTCGCCGCGGGATATCGAGGCCTGCCCGCGGAGACCGCGGCAGCCTTCGCCGGCAGCGGAGCCACGCGGCGCTTCCGCACATCGGACCACGGCGCATGGGAGGGCGACCGGCTGCGCATCACGGGTCGGGTCGACGACGTGGTGACCGTGCGGGGAGTCAATGTCGCACTCGGCGCGGTCGAGTCGATCGTGCGCAGTGAACTCGGAGTCCGCGAGGCCGCAGTCGTGGGCGTACCCGACGACCGCCAGGGCCACCGGCTCTTCGCCTTCGTCGTCATGCACGATCCC
>JBEGMG010000346.1:0-8956 GCA_041183165.1 Actinomycetota bacterium
GGGCGTCGGGATGGACCTGGATGGACAGGGGCGTGCCCGCGGCAAGCAGCTTCACCAGGGGCATGCCCAGATGAGCGTCGAGATCAGCGAGCAGCAGTCCCGAGTCGGCTCCCTCGACGACAGGGGTCGGCCCCGAGGGATGGGTCCCGAACCACAGCTCCGCCTGGGGAGTGCCGGTGGCGCCGTGCCAGCGCGCCAAGCCGTCGACGATCCCCCAGTCGTACTCCTTCAGGGCGCCGGCAACGATGTGCGGCATCAGGCCTCTGCCGGCGGGAGCGCCTCATCCAGCAGCATCACAGGGATGCCATCGCGCACGGGGAAGCCCCGGAAGCAGACGGTGCACACGAGCAGTTGCCTCTCACCGTCCACCTCGAGTGCCGCGTGCGCCTCGCACGGGCACGCGAGGATCTCGAGCAGCAACGGGTCAAGGCCCAGCGTCTCCGACACGGCAGTCCTCCTCACGCACCGCGGACGAGGGCTAGCACCTCGTCGCGGACCGACTCCATCGTGCCACCATCCACCGCTTCGACGTTCAGCCGGAGGAGGGGCTCGGTATTGCTCGGTCGGAGATTGAACCACCAGGAGGGGGCCGAGACGGTCATGCCGTCAAGATCGTCGAAGGAGATGCCCTCGCGTCCCTCGAAGGCGGTGCGGACCTGCTCGGTCGACGCCGCGGCGTCTGCGACGACGGAGTTGATCTCACCGCTCGCGACATATCGGTCGTAGCGGGCAAGCAGGCTCGAGAGCGTCGTTCCCGGCGGGGCCGATCCGAGGGCCGCAAGGACGTGCAGCGCAGCGAGCATGCCGGAGTCCGCGCGCCAGAAGTCAGTGAAGTAGAAGTGGCCCGAGTGCTCGCCGCCGAACACCGCGCCCGTCTCGGCCATGCGCGCCTTGATGAAGGAATGCCCCACGCGCGTGCGCACCGCGACCCCACCGCTCTCGGCGATGACCTCGGGCACAGTGCGCGAGCTGATGCAGTTGTAGATGATGGTGGCCCCCGGGCGCCGTTGCAGCTCGCGCTCGGCGATCAGCGCCGTGATGGCGGAGGGGTTGACCGCAACTCCGCGTTCGTCGATGACGAAGCAGCGATCGGCATCGCCGTCGAAGGCGAGGCCGATGTCCGCCCCCTCGGCGACGACCGCGCTCTGCAGGTCGCGCAGGTTGGCGGGCTCGATCGGATTGGCCTCGTGATTCGGGAAGGTCCCATCGAGTTCGAAGTAGAGCGGCGTCACATTCAGCGGCAGTGCCGGGAGTCCCGCGGCCGTGCCGAGCACCGCCGGTGCGGTGAGACCGGCCATGCCGTTGCCGGCGTCGATCACGACGGACAGGTCACGACTCGACGAGAGGTCGACGAGGGAGCGCAGGAAGCCCGCGTAGGCGGGCATGGTGTCGCGGCGGGTCACCGTGCCGGCCGGACCGGCGTACGACGGCACGCCCGACTCGACGAGCTCGCGCATCTCGCGCAATCCGGTCTCCATGCCGACGGGTGCAGCCCCCGCGCGGCACAGCTTGATGCCGTTGTACTGGGCCGGATTGTGACTGGCGGTGAACATCGCACCCGGCAGGCCCAGATCACCCGAGGCGAAGTAGAGCCCGTCGGTGCTCGCCAGGCCGATGCGGATGACATCGCAGCCCTGGGAGCACACGCCCTCGGCGAAGGCCTCGACGAGGGCGTCACCCGAGGGGCGCATGTCCTGCCCGACGACGACAGCACCCGGGCCACCCGCCTCCGCGCGTATGCCGACCACCTCGACGAAGGCCGCACCGATTCTGTGTGCCAATGCGGCGTCGAACTGCTCGGGGACGAGCCCGCGCACGTCGTACGCCTTGAAGACCGCGTCCAGTCCCGCGGCGTGCGGGAGGGACTCGTCGCCGGATGAGCCGGCCACCGATGTCACCCCTCGGAGTCGTAACCGGCGGGCAGGGACCTCAGGTGACCGCGGCGAGTGCCCTCGGCCCCCACCGCCGTGCGCGACTCGAGTTCATCGAAGAGGGTCGCGCTGCGCTCGCTCGCGGCAGCAGCCTCGCGGACCGCATTGGCGAGCGCCTCGAGGTCATCGCCGGAGGGGCGCAGGTCCTGCGGATCGGGCTCGATGCGCACCGCCTGCCAACCCAGCGGCACGGTGAGTCGGGCGGCATGGATCTCGCAGAGGTCATAGCCGTGCGGGTCGACCGCCGATGACAGCGGGCCCAGCACCGCGGTGGAGTCGGCGTAGACATAGGTCAGGGTGGAATTGGCAGCGCGTCCGCAGGTTACGCGGGAGCAGCGGCGACGGTAGCCCACGAGCCGCGACGCTACCGCCCGATCGCAGACCCCGGGCGATGCCACGCCGGAGTCAGCTTCCGGTGATCGCCAGGCCCGGGCTGGGCACCGCGCGCGGCACGATCACCGTGGTCCGCAGCGGACGCCAGGGGTAGCCCGTCACGAGCGACCCGTCCTTGTTGCGGCGGACGACGCGGTGGGCGATGACCACCTCGCCCCCGGACACCGTGGCCACGGCGGTGAACCACGCGGCGCCCTCGGGCCGAGGGATGTCCACCGCGACCAGCCGACCCCGCGGGACGGACACGATGATGTCGTCGGTCGCCGGCAGCGGCTCGCCCTCGGGCGAGACGGCGAGGATGCGCAGGGCCACTTCGACCGGAGCCAGGGCGGAGTCATCCGTCGTCGCTTCGCCCGTGGGGGCCGTCGTCGGGTCGCCCGAGGCCGCGCTCGACTCAGCCGGTGAAGGCGATTCCATGTCCGCCATGTCGCCGTCTGGCGCGCGCTCGATGGTGATGATGTCATCGGGTGCCGTCAGCCACACGGTCACGCCGGTGCTGCGCTCGGCCGGAAGCCCGGTCACGGCAGCCGTGTTGCCGGTCGTGTTCGCGCTGTCGGCGCCGGCACCGATGAGTGGGGCACCCGCCGTAAAGGAGAGCTCCTCGAGCGAGCCGGCCGTGGCCTCGACACCCGGATGTCGTTGGCGTACGCCGGCGACGATGGGCTGATCGGACTGCAGATCGACGGTCGCGTCGTCGCCCTGGAGGGCGGAGTCGAGGTCGACCGCGACCACGGACCCGCCCGGCACCTCGATCTCCGGTGTCGCTGCGGGAACGAAGGATCCCGCCGCGGTGATGAGCCGGACCCGCACGGTGGCCGACAGTTCGCCGGGGGCATGTACGAGGAGCTGGCGCCCACCGGGTCCCCCGATGACTCCGGGGACGAGCACGCGGGTGGCTGGCTCGACTGACGCGGGGATCCAGTCCGCACCCCGAGGCACGAATCCGTCGGCCTCCCGGTCGGAAACGGCCGCCATCACGCGGCCCTGGCGGACAGTCACGCGCCAGGTCACTGCGGGCAGCCGCGGCGCCTCGCGCGAGAGGCGCACGACCACGCGGCTGCGCGGCTCGACGACGATGCCGCGCAGGCGCGGCGTCGAGACGTCGCCGTCCGGGCCGCTGATGGCAACCTCGAGTTCGGCGGTCGTGCTCTCGGGGTTGACGAGGACGAGTTGGGATTCGCGTCCCGCCGTGGACCCACCGCCGACGAACCACCACGTCGTATCCGGTCCCAGGCACGCCTGGCTCGACAGGCCGCGGCCGTCGCTGAAGGAATCCTGCGTGGTCTGCGCGGAGACCAGCCCGGGGGCAAGACCGCCTACGGAGCGGATCTCCAGTGCGGGGAGGCGGCTCTCCTCGGCGACCACCCGTGCTACATCCCCGGGCTGCGTCAGCGAGCCCTGGGGTTCCCCATCGGCGGCCACGGCCCCCTGATCGGCCGGAACTGTCTCACCGGAGCCGTCCCCCGTGCCGTCACCCCCCTCGAGGTAGGCGATGAAGGCCTCGCCGTCGCGATCCTGACCCGGGAGGCCGGGGACGACAGTGATCGACGACGTCGTGCGCGCACCGTCGACCGAGCCTGGCTCCGGGCACACCGCCGTAGACGAATCGACCGGCTGCACCGTGCCCGCCGCGCCGTTATCGGCATCGGGTGCCGGTGCGAGGAATCCCGCCACGACGAGGACAACCGCTATGGCCGCGACGACTCCCACTGCGCGCCATGCACCGGGATCCGGAGGGGGTGCGGCATCGGCGCGCGGACGACGGCGGCGAGGTCGACGGCGCTCATCTGACGAGACGGGGATGGGGGTCTCATCGCTCATGTCGCCACCTCCTCCGTCGCGACTTCTTCGGCGCCTGCATCGCCATCCGGGTCGACATCGCCATCCGCGTCATCGTCTCCCGCGGAACGTCGAGCAGGGAGTGCGAGTACGGCGATGACCAGCCAGGCGATCGCCTGCACCCACAACCAGCGCGTGCGCGGCGCGTCGTCAACGGAGACCACGAGCGAGCCCTGGGCGCCAGCGGGGAGGGCGAACTCCTGGAGGACGGGGCCGTTGGCATCCGCGGCAGCGGCGGGAGCCGCGAGTGCAACTCCATCGAGCGTCGCGCGCCAGGCCGGGTCGGCCGTCTGGGCCAGGCGCACGAGCGTGCCCGGAGCGGTGATGAGGGTGTCGACGAAGGGTTCGGCCGAGGACAGTCGGACCAGTGGCAGAGGTGTCTCGGACGGCGGCGCTGCGTCGTCGACCAGGACGACACGGCTCGCCTCAGCCTCGACACGCCACAGCACCTCGCCCTCCTGTCCCGCGACGCGGCGCAGGCCGGGCACGGAATCGAGGCTGCGCGCAAGCTCGCGGCTCTCCGCCTCGGCTTGCTCGAGGACGACGTAGCGAACGGCGTAGGCAGCGAGCCCACTCACTTCGTCACCGCCGCGCCCTGAGACGAGACCCGCCACGAGCCTGTCGAGTTCGGCCCAGTCGGATGCGGGAGGTGCGACCTCCGCATCACCCAGTGTCGGACCGGTGCCGTTGACGAGGGCGTAGTCCACTCGCGAGGCGTCCTGCGGCCGCAGCAGCAGGGTGCGCGGAGCCTCGGGACCGATGGCCTCGGCGATGACGAAGGGCGGGAGGACGACCGGATCGCCACGACGCACGGGGTCGCCAGCACCGGGCAGCCACCACAGCAGAGCGACGAGCGGCGTGAGCAGCGCGAGGAGGGTCGTGATTCCCGCGACGGGTTGACGCCATGTGAAGGCCGCCTCCGCCATGCTCGCGCGCAAGCCGTCCGCTGCGAGTGCGGCGGCGAAGATGAGCGCGGCTCCCATGATGGCCGTCGACGGTCCCGCCCACATGGTCACGGCATCCTCCGCACCGGGTGGTGTGAGCGGCACACGGATCATGACGAGGGCGAGTGCGAAGGCGACGAGGGCGACCGCCCAGGCTGTGAGCACGGCGCGTCGCGTGGCCGGCCGCAGCACAGCGAGGAGAGCCGCGAGGACGAGCCCCGCCATGATCCAGGCCGGCGGCGTACCCGGGCCGCCAGGATCCAGCAGGAGCAGCCACGGCGCAGCGGCCGTGTCCTCGCCGGTGACGACACCGAGGTCGGCGAAGAGCAGCGACGGGTGCGAGAGGAGGCGCAGCGACCAGGGCAGGAGCAGTAGGAGCGGCACGAGCAGCAGGGCCACGGACCTCAGGATCAGTTCGCGCCCCAGGCGTCCCGCTATGCCGGCCGCGACGAGGGCAGCGACGACGGCAAGCAACAGCCACACCCAGGTGACTGGAGTGCAGGCCACGACCAACGCGGCGAGGAGCGATGCCCCCCAGGGGGTGCGACCGGACACCGGCGCGAGTCCGGGCGCCATCCCGAGGAGTCGTGCGACGACGCGTGCAAGCGGAGGAAGCAGGACGATCGCGATCATGACGCCGAGTCGACCGCTCGCGATGGCGCCCGTCATCGCGGGAAGGAGGGCATAGGCGATTGCCGCCCACGTGCGCGGACCGCGCGCGGTGACGACCCCCCGCAGCGACCACCAGGCACTGAGACCGGCGGCCGGGACCGCGAGGAAGAGAACTAGGCCGACCATGAGGCCTGCCTTGCCCAGCACCAGCGTCGCAAGGGCGGCGAGCAGGGCCGTGAGAGGTGCCGCCGGGACGGTCGATCCCGGGCCGACGTCGTGCCAGGTGTCGGTGTAGGCCGCCCAGAGGGCTCCCGCGCCGTCGGGGGTCGGTAGCAGCGCTCCGCCGAAGAGCACGCCGTCCCCCCACCACAGTGAGCGACCCGCGATCGCCGCCGCGACGAGGAGTGCCAGGGAGATCACCACCGCGGGTCGCGACAGCGCTCGGCGGAAGAATCCATCAGCGGGGTCCTCGAAGATGTCGGCATCGTCGGAGACAGGCCCCGACTCCAGGGCTCCCACCGTCGATGCCCCACCCGCGCGACCCGCCGCGACGATGCCGCCCAGTGCCTCCAGCGCACTGCGCGCCTGCGACCACGCACCGGGACGCAGGTCGTGCACTGCTTCACGTGAGCTCAAAGTGGAGGTGGCGGCAGCACGCCGACGCGAGGCCATGATGCGTCCGGGATGGACGAGCAGTGACCCGATGGCTGCGATCTCGTCGCCGGCACGACGCACGTCCTTGCCCAGGAGGTAGAGGAGCGATCGGAGCATCGAGCCGAATGCCAATCGGACACCGGTGAAGGGCACGCGCCACCCGGGGGCTTGGGCGAGCAGGACCAGCAGCGCGGACCGTCGGTCGAGCCGATGGCCGCGGTCCGGCAGGCTGGAGCCCTCACGGCGGCCGTGGTACGACGCCTCGCGGTGGTGCACCACGGCATCGGGAACGACGCGCACCTCATGACCGGCGCGCCATGCGCGCCAGCACAGGTCAAGGTCGTCGCGGTAGAGCGGGAGCTGAGGATCGAACCCGCCGAGGGCATCCCACACATCGCGGCGGACGAGCATCCCGGCGGTGCCGACGGCATGCACCTCGCTGCGCTCATCGTGCTGCCCCTGGTCGTGCTCGCGGCGCTCGAGCCCCGTGACGCGGCGCCCCGCCCCCGTGACGCTGAAGCCGACCTCGAGGAGGAGTCGGCGGTCGTGCCAGCCGAGGGCCTTGGGGCCCAGGATCGCGGTCCGAGGGTGGGCGTCGGCGGCCGCGAGGAGCCGTTCGAGGCAGGTGGGCGCGGGCGCCGAGTCGTCGTGGAGGAGCCAGACCCACTCCGTGGTCTCCACGTCGAAGGCCTCGTCGCTGTCGGACTTCAGTACGCCGGACGCCAGACCGGCATTCACCGACGAGCCGAATCCGCTCTGCGCGTCGGCGCCGTCGAGTACGACGACGCGGTCATAGCCCAGGGATTCGGTGAGGATGCGTGCACTGGCGTCGGAGGAGCCTGCATCGACACCGACGACGGCATCGGGATGACGAGTCTGTCCGCCGAGGACCGTGAGGACCGCGGGGAGCCAGACCGCGCCGTCCGAAGCGACGATGACGGCCGTGACGCGGTGGCGTCGGCTCAGACGGCCTGCTTCTTCAGCCGGCGCCGCTCGCGCTCGGACAGGCCGCCCCAGATGCCGAAGCGCTCGTCATTGGCGAGCGCGTATTCCAAGCACTCACCGCGCACCTCGCAGGACAGGCATACGCGCTTGGCCTCGCGCGTGCTTCCGCCCTTCTCGGGGAAGAAAGCCTCGGGGTCCGTCTGAGCGCAGAGTGCGCGCTCCTGCCACTCCATGGCTTCATCAGCCTCTGCGGTGGTCAACGGCAGCAGCACGGGATCACCCACTGCCGACCTCCCCTCCTGAGGCGCAGGCTGGCCCCGCGTCTCGAAATGACAACGGTGTCATTACATAGGTCGTGAGGCCGCGCGTCAAGCCCATGGGGCAACTAGGCCCCGTGGAGGAGCCTTCGGAGGCGCCGAGCCCCCGCCGGCGGCCGATCACGCGGACACCGCCTGGGCGGGTACGTCGTAGCCCGTCGTGCGCTGACGCGGGGTCCTGCCCGCGGAGCGGATGAGCTCTTCGAGGTCATCGACCGTCTTCGCCGACCCGTGCTCCGAGCCCGCCATGCGACTGATGGTCTCCTCCATGAGGGTGCCCCCGAGATCATCGACGCCGCTCGCGAGCATCACGCGGCAGCCCTCGTCGCCGAGCTTGACCCAGGAGCACTGGATATGCGGCACCGCACCGTGCAGCATGATCCGCGCCATGGCATGGACCGCGCGGTTGTCGCGCGCGGTCGGTCCGGGGCGTGCCACTCCCGCCAGATAGATCGGTGCGCTGTGGTGCACGAAGGGAAGTGGCACGAACTCGGTGAATCCACCTGTGCGCTCCTGGATGCCGCGAAGGGTGCGCAGGTGATCGACCCAGTGCCATGGCTCGTCGACGTGGCCGTACATCATCGTCGACGTCGTACGCAGTCCGACCTCGTGGGCGGTCGTCACCACCTCGATCCACGACGCCGCAGGCAGTTTGCCCTTGGTGAGGATCCAGCGGACGTCGTCGTCGAGGATCTCCGCGGCAGTGCCCGGCAGTGAGTCGACGCCGGCCTCGCGGGCCGCGATGAGCCAGTCGCGCAGGGACATCCCCGTCCGGGCGGCGCCGTTGACCACCTCCATCGGGCTGTAGGCATGGAGATGGATGCCCGGCGCCTCCGCCTTCACTGCGCGAGCGAGGTCGAAGTACGCCGTGCCGGGCAGGTCGGGGTGGATGCCCCCCTGCATGCAGATCTCCGTCGCCCCGACCTCGACGGCCTCGCGCACCCGCCCTCGCACCTCCTCCAGCGAGAGGGTGAAGGCATCCACATCGGAGGCGCGCTGGGCGAAGGCGCAGAAGCGGCATCCGGTGTAGCAGACGTTGGTGAAGTTGATATTGCGATTGACGACGTAGGTGACCTCATCCCCGACGACCTCGCGGCGCAGGTCATCGGCAAGTGATGCGACCGCTTCGAGGGCATCACCCGTCGCCGACATGAGGGTCACTGCATCATCGACGTAGTCCGGATGGGCGAGGCGTGCGGGATCGGCATGGGCGATGTCGAGTGCTCGGCGGATGTCCGATGGCAGGCGCGGGACCCCGGCACTCACGCGTCGGGCGCGCTCGGTCACCTCCTCCCAGTCGCCGTAGACATCGGCGAAGTCC
>JBEGMG010000347.1:0-13413 GCA_041183165.1 Actinomycetota bacterium
GTGCCCTCGCTCATCGGAGTACGTCGTCGGGCCACCCCAGTACTGCTCGAGGAACATGCGCAGGCGCTCCTCGGCCGGGCCTAGATCCTCGTCGGGATACATCGGCCGCAGCACGGGATCCTGGGCGACGCCGACGTAGAAGTCGTGGACCAGGGCCGTGAAGAACTCATGGCCGCCGAAGCGCTCGTACGGCGTAATGGGCTCGCTCACCATGCCATTGTGACGGGCAGGCTAGGCAGGCTGCGCGACGGCGTCACCGACGCCGTCGATGACGTTGCGGAAGTCGACGGTGGCGTCCAGCCCGCAGAGTAGCGCGATCGTCCCCATGACGGCCCGGTGCTCCAGCAGGTAACTGGGTGGGAAGCGCAGGCGGCTGGCGCCCTGGAGGGCCTGGACCGGATCCTGGAACTGCTGAGACCTGGACTGCAGCCACTCCTTGCTGAAGGTGAATTCCTCGCGCGTGTAGGGACGGTCGTCGGGATCGAGCATCTCCATGAGTTGGTCGCTCGTCGTGGAGTCGCTCACGAGCCCGGCCTCGCGCCAAGCCTCGAGCACGGCGTCGTAGTCGCCGCGGGTGGCGAGAATGAGAGTCTGCGCGAAGAGGTGCGTGAAGAGTCCGGTGTCAGAGGCGACGCTGCCGAAGTCAAGGACAGCGAGCCGATCGTCGTCGAGGAGTCGGAAGTTGCCCGGGTGCGGATCCGCATGCGTGGCGCCCACGAGACGCGGCGACCAGAAGCAGAAGCGCGCAAGCTGGCGGCCGGCCGCGTCACGGCGGTGGGCTGACTCGTCGACGAGGGCGGTGAAGGGAGTGCCATCGACCCACTCGGTGACGAGCAGGGTCTGCGTGGCGAAGTGCACCTTGGGAATGACGATGCCCTCGGACTTCCACGCCTTGCGGAAGCGCTTCTGCCACGCGGCCTCATGGGTGTAGTCGAGTTCTTCGGCAAGGCGTGCGGCGTGCTCGTCGACGAGCGCCTTGACATCGAGCGTGGGCAGCAACCGGCCGACGAGTGGGGCCATGGCGCGAAGCTGCATCATGTCGGACTTCACGACCTTGGGAGCATCGGCGTACTGCACCTTGATCGCGACCGGAGTGCCGTCGGTCCACGTGCCACGGTGGACCTGGCCCAGGCTGGCCGCCGCGATCGCCTCGGGCTCGATGTCGACGCCCTTGGGGAGCTGCTTCAACTGCTTCTCGAGGGTCTTGAGCGGCTGCGGCTTGGCATCCTCGTAAAGGCGCGTGAGGGCGGTCAGTTGGGCTGCCTGATCCGGGGGAAGTGCGGAAGAGAAGACGGCAAGGGCCTGGCCGAACTTCAGCGCCGGTCCGCGTGCCTTGGCGAGCGCCGTGGTGAGGGTCTCGACCGAGGCGGCGGTCGCCTTGGCGTAGACGGCGTCACGATCGGCGCCGAATGCGGTGGCCGTGGCAGCACCGGCGATCCGGGCTCCCGTGGTGACGGGGACCGAGGCGAGTGAGGCCGCGCGGCGGATGAGACCCATAACTACCTTTCTACGCTGCCTGCGTCGTCGATGGCACGGCGGGATGCTTCTCGGCTTCCTCCACGAGGTGACCTGCCATGCCGGGGAAGACGTAGCGGTGGAAGGGTGCGACTGACCACCAGTAGGCATGTCCGGTCAGGCCCTGCGGGTGGAAGATCGCCCTCTGGGTGAGTCGTGAGCCGCCGCCCTCTCGCGGATCGATGGTGAACTCCAGCCACGCAAGGCCGGGCATCTTCATTTCGGCGCGCAGGCGCAGCAGGCGCGGTGGGATGCGCTCCTCCACGCGCCAGAAGTCGATGGCGTCGCCGATGACGAGGTGGTTGGGGTCGCGCCGACCACGGCGCAGGCCCACGCCTCCCACAAGGCGGTCGAGGAAGCCGCGTGCCTGCCACAGGATGTTGCCCGTGTAGTAGCCGTGCTCACCGCCGATCCCCTCGACCGCATGCCACAGCGTCTCCGGGCTCGCGGTGGAGTCGACGACCCGCACGTCGGTGTAGAGGGAGCCGCCCGACCACTCCGGGTCGGAGGGGAGCGGGTCGCTGGGCGCACCCGGCGTGGACGCATCCGACCAGCGCGTGGTGACGTCGGCGTCACGGACACGGGTGAGGGCGAGCTCGACCGCGGTGTCGAAGGGCAGCAGGCCCTCGGGGGGATCGGGGATGTAGCGGGCGATGTCGTGGTCGCCGCACACCGCGGGATGGCGCAGGGACTCCACCAGCGGCCGCGCGAGTCTGCGTGGCACCGGCGTCACAAGGCCGACCCAGTGACTCGATAGGCCGGGTGACAGCAGGTTGATGGGCAGGATGAGCCTTTTGGGCAGCCCCGCGACCGCGGCGTAGCGCTGCATCATGGCCTGGTAGGTCATCACCTCGGGGCCCCCGATGTCGAAGGCGCGATTGACCTCGGGGGGCAGGTCGGCTGCGCGGACGAGGTAGCGCAGGACATCGCGAATGGCGATGGGCTGCGTGCGCTGGCGAACCCACCGCGGCGTGATCATCGCCGGGAGACGCTCCGTGAGGTAGCGCAGCATCTCGAAGGATGCGGATCCGGAGCCGATGACCACCGCTGCCCGCAGCTCGCACGTGGGAACCCCGGAAGAGCGCAGGATCTCCCCGACCTGGGAACGCGAGCGCATGTGACGGCTCATCTTCTCCCGAGACGTCTCAGGCGCGAGGCCTCCCAGGTAGACGATGCGGCCGACGTGCTGCGCGGACGCGGCCTCGGCGAAGGCGCGCGCCATGCGCGCCTCCTCCGATTCGAGTTCGGAGCCCTGCTGGATGGAGTGGAGGAGGTAGTAGGCCACGTCGACGCCCTCGAGGGCGGCGCTGATGGCAGCGGGGTCGCTGGCATCGCCCACGGCGACCTGCACCTGATCGGCCCACGGCAGGTCGCGGATCCGCTCCAGGTGGCGGACCATCACGCGCACGCGGAAGCCCGCCTCGAGCAGTCGGGGCACGAGGCGGCCGCCGACGTACCCCGTCGCGCCGGTCACCAGGCAGAGCCGATCCATGCCCCCATCCTCGCGCGAGAGGGGCATTTCTGCAGATCCGCGAGTAGCGTGCGGCCATGGCGAACGACCCCAGCCTCCGTCCCGGCGATGCGGACAGGGACGCCGCCTACGCCGTCCTGCGGGAGGCGTTCGCCGAGGGGCGGCTGAGCCAGGATGAGTTCAGCACGCGCCTCGATGGGATCCACGAGGCGAGCACGGTGGGCGAAGTGGCGCGGTTCACAGCCGATCTGCCCGTCGTGCCCGCAACCGATCGCGGCGCGGTCGCCGATTACGCCGGGCAGGACCTCACCGGCGTCACCATGCGGGGTGCCCACCTCGCGCGGGCAAACCTTGCCGGCGCCATCCTCGTGGAGGCCGACCTCACCGATGCCGATCTGAGCCACGCCGATCTCACCGGGGCCGATCTGAATATGGCCAAGCTCACGAGAGCCAATCTCAGTGGTGCGTCACTCGTGAGAGCCGATCTCACCGATGCGGTGCTGAAGGACGCCAACCTCACCGGTGCGGACCTCAGCGGCGCACACCTGTCCTACACCGACCTCAATGGTGCGACTCTGACCGGTGCGATCCTCACTGGCAATCCGCCCGAACGTGATCGCAGTCAGGTCGCCGCGACGCGTCGCCGCAGACTGCGCGCCGGATGGACCTCCTGGCTCGGCGTGTCTGTCCTCGTCAACGTGATCTGGTTCGCGTCGTGGGCGGCCGGCGGCTCGTCGCCGACGTACTACTGGCCGATCTGGGTCATGGGTCCCTGGGGTGCGGTCATGGTGCTCGCCACGCTGACGGGTCGTTCCGGCGAGAAGGGCACCTAGGCGCTAGTCGGGGACCACGTCCTGGAGACCGGTCCAGCGGGCGACGAAGGCGAGGGTATCGGCCGCCTCGTCGATGGATCGGGACAGCGATCGCGCCCCGTGCCCCACATCACCCTCGCCTCGGAAGACCACGGGACGCTCCGAGTTGGTCGCGTGCTGCACCGCGGCGCACATCTTGCGGGCGTGCATCGGGTCGGTGCGCGTGTCGTTGTCGAAGGCGACGAACATCGTCGCGGGGTACGCCGTTCCCTCCTCGACGCGGTGGTACGGCGAGTAGCCGAGGAGCCAGTCGAACTGCTCGGGAATCTCCGGATCGCCGTACTCCACTGTCCACGTGGGGCCGAGCTCGGATGTCGTGTAGCGCACCATGTCGAGCAGGGGAGCGACGCACACGACGGCCTGGAAGAGATCGGGTCGCTGGGTCATCGCTGCGCCCACGAGGAGGCCTCCGTTGGAGCCGCCCTCGATGGCCAGCTGCTCCGAGGTGGTCCAGCCTTGCGCGATGAGGTACTCCGCAGCGGCATGGAAGTCGTCGAAGACGTTCTGCTTGCTGCCGAGCATGCCGTCGCGATGCCACTCCTCGCCTTCCTCCCCGCCGCCGCGGAGGTTGGCGATCGCCCAGACGCCCCCGGCCTCGACCCACGACAGGATCGATGCGGAGTAGCCGGGGGATAGCGGGATGCCGAAGCCGCCGTAGCCGTAGAGCACGGTCGGACGGGGACGGTCCGGGCCGTCAGCGGGCGACAGGATGAACATCCGCACCTGCGTGCCGTCCTTCGAGGTGTAGGTCACCTGCCGTGAGTGCACGCGGGGCACGTCGACGACGCCGGGTGGCTCGGCGTAGAGCGAGAGTTCCTCGGTGCGCCCGTCGAAGGAATAGATGGCAGGGACGGTGGTGTGATCGGTGTAGACCACCCACACGATCGGGCCGCCGTCGGGCCGCTCCACCGGTCCGCCGATCGTGCCCGCGCCGGGAAGGGGGATCGTGCGAATGAGCGCTCCGGTGTCGAGATCGTGCACGCTCAACTCGCTGACGACATGACGCGTGCGACTCACGAGCAGCAGGGGCCGCATCATCTCGGGTCCGTCGAGGATGGCGTAGCCCTCCAGCACGGAGTCGGGCTCCTCGGGCAGGAGATCCCGCCACGGCTCGTCCCACAGGTGCTCGGGTGCACTGACGAGGACGCGGCCGCGCGGGGCGTCTCGATCGGTGGAGATGTAGAAGAGGCCATTGCGCCCGACATGGAGGCTCGTCTGGGCATCGACGTCGCCCTGCACCAGACGGAAGGCGGGCGACTCGGGTGGCGCGGCCTCGAGGTCGGCGATCCACAGGTCGTTGCGCGGCTCCGTGCCCTCGGACGCAGAGACCTGCAGCCAGCGGCCCTCGCGGCTCACCTCCACGCCGTAGTAATTGGTCATGTTCATGCCGGCGCCGAAGATGAGGACGTCGGCGTCGGGATCCTGGCCGACGGTGTGGAGGTAGACCCGACGGTGGAACTTCTGCTCGGTCTCCGGGAGCAGTTCCGGAGCGAGGCGACGGACGTAGTAGTAGCGCTCCCCACCGGGTAGCCAGGCCACGGGGGAGTAGCGGCAGCGGTCGATGCCGTCCTCGATGCGCTCGCCCGTTGCCGTGTCGATGACCGCGAGGATCGACTCCTCGTCTCCGCCGATGGAGTACTGCACGGCGACGCGGTCGCCCTCCTTGCTCGGCTGCCAGGAATCCATCGTCGTGACACCCGTCGGGTCGATGGCGATGGGGTCGAAGAGTGCGCGCTCGGTGCCGTCGTCGCCCTCGACGTAGAGCACGGGGAACTGCTGACCCGGCTCCCGGCGCGTGGAGAAGGTCCACCGGCCGCGGTGATACGGCGGCGAGATCGACCCGGCGCCCATGAGCTCGGCGATGCGGCCGGCGAAGCGGTCGCGCATAGTCCAGCCGGCGCGCTCGGCTGCCATGAGAGCGTCCTGCTCCGCGCGCCACTCAGAGGTGCGCGGGTCGTCGGCGTCCTCCAACCAGCGGTAGGGGTCCGGGACAGTCCGGCCGTGCAGGTCGTCGACGAGGTCGAGGCGCTCGGCGCTCGGATAGTCAGGCACGCCCCGACCCTAGCCACCGCGCCGTTTGTCCCGCTTAGCGGGAGAGGTGGTTCATAACTGGCGGAATCGGTGCCGTATCCCCCGTTTGTCCCGGTTAGCGGGAGAGGTGGTTGGAGGGTCCGGGGGGCGACCTAGGCTCTGGCGGGTGACCGCACTCCATGACCTCACTGCCCTCGAGCAGGCGATCGCGATCCGCACCGGCGAGATCTCGTCCGTCGAACTCGCCGAGCACTACCTCGCCCGCACCGAGGCGCTCAACGACACCGTCGGAGCCTTCATCACGGTGACCCCTGAGATCGCGCTCGAGCAGGCCCGGGCGGCGGACGCCGAGGTGCGCGACATCGTCGACCGCGAGGACCTCCCCGTGCTGCACGGTGTCGTCGTCCCGGTCAAGGACCTCAACTTCCAGGCGGGGGTGCGATGCACGCTGGGCTCGCGCGCCTACGACATGACGCCGTTCGGCGATGACAACGTCGTCATCCGCATGAAGCAGGGCAACCTCGTCATGACGGGCAAGACCAACACCCCCGAGTTCGGCCTGCCCTGCTACACGGAGAACGACGTCGCGCCACCCGCGCGCACCCCCTGGGATCTCACGCGCTCTGCCGGAGGATCGAGCGGAGGTGCGGCAGCGGCCGTGGCCGCGGGTCTCGCGGCTGCCGCTCATGGATCAGACGGCGGTGGCTCCATTCGCATCCCCGCGAGCGTGTGCGGTCTCGTCGGCATCAAGACCTCACGCGGGCGCATCTCCAACGGCCCCCTGCGCGATCCGGTGGGCGAATTCCCCGTGAGCGGTCCGATCGCGCGCACCGTGCGCGATGCCGCCGCGCTGCTCGACGTCATGGCCGGCGCGTTCCCCGACGATCCGTATCCGGCTCCGGGCTTGCCGGCCGGCGAGACCTTCCTCCGTGCGGCCGGGCGCGAGCCTGGCGTCCTGCGCATCGGACGCTTCGCCACGCCCGTCATCGCCGACGTCGACGTCCATCCCGACTGCCTGGAGGCCTACGAATCCGCCTCGGCCCTGCTGGAGCAGCTCGGCCACGTCGTCGAGGACATCCCCTCTCCGCTACCCGATGTGATCGTGCCGGTCTTCGAGACCATCTGGTCGGTGCTGTCCCAGCTCACCCCGGTGGAGCCCGACAAGGTCGACCTGCTCCAGCCGCTCACACGCCACCTGCGCGAGCGAGGTGCTCAGGCCAGCGGCCTCGACCTCGCCGGTGCGGTCTCCTTCGCTCGCGTTCTCGCGCGCGGTGCCATCAACGCGACGGCGGCGTACGACGTCATGCTCACACCGACTCTCGCAAAGCCCCCGGTGCCCGTCGGCTACTTCACCGAGGGTGGCGATCCGGCGGAGAACTTCTCTCGGCAGAAGGACTTCACGCCCTTCACCGCGATCTTCAACCTCACCGGCCAACCGGCGATGTCGCTCCCGCTGTATTGGAATGGGGCCGGGCTTCCCATCGGCGTGCAGCTCGTGGGGCGCCCGTACGACGAGTCCACCCTCATCTCGCTCGCGGCGCAGCTGGAGCAGGCGCGGCCGTGGCTCGGGCGGCATCCGGAGATCTGGTGACGGCAGGACTCGACGACCTCGCGCGCGCCTACGGCGTCGCGGTCGACTACTGGGATCAGGGCGGCGTGTTGCGCCGGTCATCGGATGAGGCCATTGCGGATGTCCTCCGCGCTCTGGGGGCCGACCCGTCCGATGACGCGTCCATCGCGGCGAGCCTGGAGGAGCGTGAACTGCGCGACTGGCGCAGGACGCTGCCGCCGGTCGTTGTGACGGTCAGCGGCAGGTACGCGCACATCTGGGTACACGTCCCGCATGGCTCACCCGTGCGTGTCTGGATCGAACTCGAGGACGGCGGAGTCGTGGAGCCCGCGCAGAGCGACCGCTGGGTGGATCCGCGCCAGGTGGATGACCGACTCATCGGCGAGGCGACCTTCGTCGTACCCACGGACATCCCGCTGGGCTGGCATGCCATCAAGGCACTCGTCGATGACGAACTCAGCGAGTCGACGCTCGTCGTCACGCCCGAGCGGTTGAACCCGCCCTCCCTTGCTTCAGGCCATCGCCTGTGGGGGCTGATGGCGCAGATCTACTCCGTGCGCTCGCGGCGGTCCTGGGGCGTGGGAGACCTGACCGATCTCGCGGACCTTGCGGCGTGGTCGGGATACGAACTCGGTGCGGACTTCGTGCTGGTCAATCCGCTGCATTCGGCGGCGCCACTCGTGCCGATGACGCCGTCTCCCTACCTTCCGGCGACGCGACGGTTCCCGAATCCTCTCTACCTGCGCATCGAGGAGATCCCGGAGTACGCCTATCTCGACGGTTCGGATCGCAAGGTCGTGCGCCGCCTCGGCAAGCCACTGCGCAAGCTCAGTGCCGATCTGATCGATCGTGACGCCATCTGGACCGCCAAGTCGGCTGCCCTCGAGATCGTGCGCCGCGTGCCACTCACTCCCGGGCGCCAATCTCGCTACGACGCATATGTCGAGCGCGAGGGCGTCGGACTCATCGACTTCGCGACCTGGTGCGCACTTGCAGAGGAACTCGGCACCGAATGGCGCGACTGGCCCGAGGGTTTGCGTCATCCGTCGTCGCCGGAGATCGTCGCCTGGCGAGCGGCCCATGCGGATCGCATCGAACGGCACCTGTGGATGCAGTGGCTCCTGGACGAGCAGATGGAGCAGACGCAGGAGGCTGCCGTCGAAGTAGGCATGCGCGCTGGCGTCATCCACGATCTTGCCGTTGGTGTCGCGGGGGAGGGAGCCGATGCCTGGGCCCTGCAGGACGTGCTCGCTGCCGGCGTCACCGTGGGCTGCCCACCGGACATGTACAACCAACTCGGCCAGAACTGGGCTCAGCCACCGTGGCGCCCCGATGCGCTGGCCGATGCTGCCTACGTGCCCTACCGGGACATGCTCCGCACCCTGCTGCGGCACTCCGGCGGCATCCGGGTGGATCACATCCTCGGCCTCTTCCGGCAATGGTGGATTCCCGAGGGGGCGCCCGCATCCGAGGGGGCGTACGTCGCCTTCGACCATGAGGCACTCGTGGGAATCCTCGCGCTCGAGGCGCACCGCGCGGGCGCGCTCGTCATCGGCGAGGACCTCGGCACCGTCGAGCCGCGCGTCGAGCAGTTCCTCTACGAGCGCGGCATCCTGGGGACGTCGATCCTGTGGTTCGAGCGCGGGCCTGGCGGCGTACTCAAGGAGCCTGAGCACTGGCGTGGGGACGCGCTCGCGAGTGTCACCGTGCATGACCTGCCGCCGACTGCGGGTTACCTCGCCGGCGAGCATGTGCGCATTCGCTCCGAGCTCGGCCTCCTCTCGACGTCGGTGGATGAGGAGCGCGCAGCCGACGATGCGGCGACACGCGAGTGGCTCGATCTCGCGGTGGACCGCGGCTGGCTCGATAGTGCGGAGGCTGATACCGACGCGCGTGTCGTCGCCCTGCATCGGATCGTGGCCGCATCGCCCGCGCGGCTCGTCGGCATCTGGCTGCCCGACGTCGTCGGCGATGTGCGGGCGCAGAATCAGCCCGGCACCGACCAGGAGTACCCCAATTGGCGGGTGCCCCTCGCGGATGGCTCAGGTGCGGCCGTCGCGCTCGAGGACCTGCCCGATGCTCCGCTCCTGGACGATCTCATCGCGACGGTGAGGCCCCTGTCCGGCTGGCCCACTCAGCGCCGTCGCGGGGGCGCTCCCCTAGGCTGACGACATGCGTTCCCTGCTTGCCACGGCCGCTGCCGCGGTCGTCCTCGTGACCACCTCACTGGCTCTGGCCGGTCCCGCGGCCGCCGAAAGCGGCGTGGTGTACGACGGCGATGACCCCGGCCCCGGCTACACCCCGCTCGAGGCCCTCGCCTTCTTCGTCGGCATCCCGGCCCTGGCCATCCTCATCATCGTCATTGCGGTCTACGCCCCTGGCTGGACCAAGGGGCGCTCCGGTGGTGGGGATGAGGGCGCGAGCAGCGCGGAGCCGCTGTGGCTGTCGAGCCCGGCGGGCACCATGACGGCCCCGGGTGGTCCGGGCATGATCACCCCCGGTGGACCGACGGATCATGAGGAGAGGGGTGGCGCAAGTGCCCGCTGGTGACCTGAAGCCTGCGCAGCGCGCGGAGTTGCAGCGCCTGCTCGAGCACGCCGAGCAGCAGTCGGGGCTGACCTTCAGCGCCTACCTCGGTGCCTGGTCGGGAGGCCGCGCGGGCGCGGAGGCCCTGCTCGAGCGGCTCGCCGATCCGGACCGCACTGTCCTCGTCGCCGTCGACCCCGCCGGCCGTGAATTGGAGATCGTCACCGGCCGTCTGGCTCGTATCCCCCTCGATGACCGGGCATGCGGACTCGCGGCCCTGTCCATGACGAGTTCGTTCACGACCGGCGACATCATGGGCGGACTGCGCGATGGACTCTCCGTGCTCGGCGAGCAGGCCCGACGCATGCGCGTCGAGTACCTCGACCAGCCCTAGCCACACCCACTCGCGACGCTGAAATCCCTACGCGTCGGCTGCCCGTGCGCGCAGCGAACGGCTCACGCCGTCGCGCCCCTCGACGACGAGCCTGCGCAGCGCGGGGTTGAGGTCGTCGCGGCGCAGGAAGTCGTCGGTCTCTCGCACGGTCGTGGCGTCGACGATGAGGCTCGGGTAGAGACCCATCGCGAGCGACTGACCCATCTCCATCGTCTGCGCATCCCACGCCCGGACGATGTCGTCGAAGAAGCGCGTGCGGAAGTGAGAGAGCAGGTCGACCTGGTCGGGCTGCACGAATCCCCCGATGGTGGCCTCGAGAATGGCGTTGGGGATGTCCGTGCGCTCCATCATCTCTGCCCACGCGAGGTCCTTGGCCTCGAGTGAGGGCCGTGCCGCGCGGGCAATGGCCGCTTGACGCCGTCCCGTGGCCGTGTCGTCGCGCTCGAGTTCGGCCTCGATCGCATCCAACTCCGCGCGCCCCGTGGCTGCGAGCCGCTGCAGCATGCTCCAGCGCAGGTCGGCGTCCACCGCGAGCCCCTCCAGCACGACGGTGCCGTCGAGCAGTCCCGCCACCGTGTCCAGGTCGGCGGGACTCGTGGCGAGCGAGGTGAAGGCACGGACGAAGGCGAGTTGATGATCCGAGCCGGGATCCGCCGCGCGCATGAGCCCGTCGAGGGCTGCCGCCAGACGTGCGACGTACTCCGGGCGATGCTCGGGGGTCGCGAAGAGGTCGATGGCGGTCTTGACCTGACGCAGGGTCTGCTGCACGACGCCGATGTCGGTCTCGCGCGGCAGTCCCGCGATCACCAGGTCGACGTACTCGCCGGTGGGGACCTCGGCGTCGCGCACCATGTCCCACGCGGCACCCCACACGAGCGCGCGGGGCATCGAGTCGGCGAGATCACCGACGTGCGACACGGCAGACCGCCAGGAGCGGTCGTCGAGGCGCACCTTGGTGAAGGTGAGGTCGTCGTCGTTGAGGAGCAGCAGGTCCGGCTGCTTGGCACCGGAGAGCTGCGGGACCTCCGTGCGGGGGCCGACGACGTCGAGCTCGATGCGCTCGCGTCGCACGAGACCGGCGTCGGTGAGGTCGTAGAGCCCCAGGGCCATGCGGTGCGAGCGCAGTGTGGGCGCGACGCCCTCGGGCATCGCCGGGGGTTCCTGGATGATCGCCACCGATCGGTAGGTGCCGTCCTCGGCCACATCCAGGTCCGGGCGCATGAGGTTGACCCCGCTGGTCTGCAGCCACTCGGCGGTCCAGCCGGAGAGGTCACGCCCTGAGGCGGCCTCGAGCTCGCTGAGCAGGTCGGTGAGCTCGGTGTTGCCCCAGGCGTGCTTCGTGAAGTAGGCGTTGATGCCCTTGCGGAAGTTGTCCTCGCCGACCCAGGCGACGAGCTGGCGCAGCGCGGAGGCACCCTTCGCGTAGGTGATGCCGTCGAAGTTCACGCGCACGGCATCCAGGTCCACCATGTCGGCGGCGATGGGGTGCGTGGACGGCAGCTGATCCTGGCGGTAGGCCCAGGCCTTGCGCAGATTGCTGAAGGTCGTCCACGCATCGGTGTAGCGGGTGGCATTGACGTTGGCGTGGTGCGCGGCCCACTCCGCGAAGGACTCGTTGAGCCACAGGTCGTCCCACCACTTCATGGTGACCAGGTCGCCGAACCACATGTGCGCCATCTCGTGCAGGATCGTGTTTGCGCGCTGCTCGTAGGCCGCATCGGTCACGCGGGAGCGGAAGACCATGTCCTCGAGGAAGGTCACGCAGGCAGCGTTCTCCATGGCACCTGCGTTGAACTCCGGCACGAAGAGCTGGTCGTACTTCACGAAGGGGTAGGGGACCCCGAACTCCTCCTCGAAGAAGGCGAAGCCCTGCTTGGTGAGCAGGAAGATGTCGTCGGGATCGAGGAACTCGGCGAGGGAGTTGCGGCAGAAGATCCGCAGGGGGTAGCTGCCGTGCGGGCCGTCGTACACGTCGTGCACGGAGTAGTAGGGGCCGGCGACGAGCGCCGTGATGTACGTCGACATGCGGGGTGTGGCGGGGAAGTCCCAGCGGGTGGTGCCATCGCCCAGGCTGGTCTGCTCGGGATCGGGCGCATTGCTCACCACGACCCAGTGCTGCGGTGCGCGGACATGCAGGGTGAAGGGCGCCTTGAGGTCGGGCTGCTCGAAGCAGGCGTACATCCGTCGTGCGTCGGCCGACTCGAACTGGGTGTAGAGGTAGACCTCGTCGTCGACGGGATCGACGAAGCGGTGCAGGCCCTCGCCCGTGCGCATGAAGGCGCAGCGAGCACGCACGATGAGGACGTTCTCTGGCTCGAGGTCGTCGAGACGGATGCGCTCGCCATCGAAGACCTCGTCAGGTACGAGCTCGCGACCGTTGAGGTTGACCGAGAGCACCTCGGGCGCGATGAGGTCGATCCAGGTCGACGCGCCAGCCTCGCGTGAGCGGAAGGCGACGGTCGTCGTCGACGCGAAGGTCTCGGCACTGCCGATCAGGTCGAGGTCGACGTCGTAGCCGTCGACGGAGATCAACTGGCTGCGCTCGGCAGCCTCGGCGCGGGTCACATTGGCGGTCACGCCGTCATCCTGGCAGAGGGGTCCGGGTCCCGCGGGGGTACCTTCGCCCCATGACCTCGCCTACTCCTGTCGACTTCTGGTTCGACCCCATCTGCCCCTGGGCCTGGATCACCTCGCGCTGGATGCTCGAGGTCGAGAAGGTCCGTCCCGTCCAGGTGCGCTGGCACGTGATGTCACTCGCGGTCCTCAATGAGGGCAACGAGGTTCCCGAGGAGTACCGCGAACTCATGCTCAAAGCCTGGGGTCCGGTGCGCGTGATCATCGCTGCCCAGCGCGACTACGGCGACGACGTCATCGGTCAGCTCTATACCGAGATCGGCACGCGCATCCACCCTGGCGGCAAGGACTACGAGACCGCGGTCGCGTAGTCGATCGCCGCGCTCGGCCTGCCGGAGTCGCTGATCGATGCGGCGACGTCGGCAGAGTTCGATGCCGAGCTGCGCGCGAGTCACGCCGA
>JBEGMG010000348.1:0-4622 GCA_041183165.1 Actinomycetota bacterium
TGGGCGAGGAGAACATCCCACTCGAGGGGGGCGCTCTGCTCGCGATGAACCACACGAGCTTCCTTGACTTCGCACTGGGCGGCGAGCCGGCGAATCGTCGCGGGAAGCGCCTCGTGCGCTATATGGCCAAGGACGCGGTGTTCAAGCATTGGCTCGGCGGCCCGCTGATGCGTGGTATGCGGCACATCCCCGTCGACCGCGAGCAGGGCAGCCAGTCATTCCGCGACGCCGTCACCTATCTCAAGGCTGGCGAATTGGTGGGAATCTTCCCCGAGGCGACGATGAGCCGCGCGATGGACATCAAGGAGATCAAGACGGGCGCGGTGCGCATCGCGATGGCGGCCGACGTACCCCTGATCCCCATGTGCATCCTCGGCGGCGCCCGGATCCTGTCCTACGGGCACAAGGACTTCTCGCGCGGGACGCCGATTGCGATGACAGTAGGCGAGGCGATGCACCCCAAGCGTGGCCAGGACGCAGAGGCCCTCACCGTCGAGTTGCAGACCCGCATGCGCGAACTCCTCGACCAGACCGTGGCTCGCTATCCCTACGAAGGCTCGCCGTGGTGGATCCCGGCTCGTCTCGGCGGGTCTGCTCCCACGCTGGAGCAGGCGGAGGTGCTGGACCAGCAGGCACGCGAGCGGAAGGCCGCCAAGAAGGCGGCCAAGGGCGTGAAGAAGTGACGATCCAGGTGATGGAGCGATGACAGAACCCATCGTCGACTACCGCTTCATCCTCGCCAACGAGCGCACCTTCCTCGCCTGGCTGCGCACGGGGCTTGCCCTGGTGGCAGGTGGCGTGGCGCTCGACCAGTTCGTGGCGGTTGCGTCGGGGTCTGAGTTCGTCCAGTGGCTGGCCATCGCGACTATCGGGCTCGGTGCTGTCGTGGGAGTGGTCGGGATCGTGCGCTGGCGCCAGGCTGATGCCGTCATGCATGAGGGCGGCGTGATGCGTCGCAGCAGCGCCGCCCTATGGCTGGGTGTCACCTTCGTGGTCATCGCTGTGTTCATCGGGCTCGCACTCGTCTTCGTTGAGTGACGGCAATGTCGGGCGAGGCCGGACAGCATGACAAGGTCCACGAAGACGATCTGCCCTTCGATGATCCCGTCGCCCGAACACGCATGGCGTGGTTGCGCACTTCGCTCATCGTCGCGCTCATCGGCCTGCTCATGTGGCGATCGGGGTACATCGCCGGACACGCGTGGTGGTCGATCGCCTGGATCCTGCCCAGCCTGCTGATCCTCGGCATTGCCTCGGTGCGAGTGCACAGCCTCACGCGCAGCCGGGCCGGTGAATCGCGCCTCGCACCGCTGGCCCTCATGACCGCGGGGGTCGTGACACTGGCGGCCGTAGCTATGGCACTTGCCCTCGTCTAGCCTGTGTGCGCATGAGCACCTGCACCGTCGATTCCCTGCGTGAGGCCGTTCGTGAGCTCATGCCGCAGATCCAGGCAGACCTCGAGCACCTGGTGCGCATCCCCTCGTGTGCCTTTCCCGGGTTCCCACGCGAGCCCGTGCGCGAAGCAGCCGAGGAGACGCGGCGACTCTTCGCCGAGGCAGGAATGCAGACGGAGTTGCTTCCCATCGACGGCGGCGAGCCGGCGGTCGTGGGTCGTGTGGGCGAGGGGGCGACCCGGGTGCTGCTCTATGCGCACTACGACGTACAGCCAGCGGGGGACCTCTCCGCGTGGTCGACACCGCCCTTCGAGCCCACTCTCCGCGATGGCCGTCTCTATGGTCGCGGAGCTGCTGATGACAAGAGCGGTATCGCCATGCATCTGGGTGCGATTCGGGCTCTCCAGCGCGTGCTCGGCTATGTGCCCGTGCAGGTGACCGCCCTTATCGAGGGCGAGGAGGAGTGCGGGGGTCCCCTGCCGGAGTACGTCCTCGAGCATCCGGAGATCGCCCAGGCGGATGTCATCGTCATTGCCGACGTCGGCAATCGCGCGATCGGCGAGCCGACGTTCGTCACGGCGCTGCGCGGACTGGTGGATGCGACGGTCGAGGTGCGCACGCTCCCGCGCCCCGCGCACTCGGGGATGTACGGCGGCCCCGCTCCTGATGCGCTGCTTGCCCTCATCCGCATCCTCGACACCCTGCGGGACGAGAAGGGCGACACCACCATCGTCCCCGGCTTCGAGTGGAAAGGCGCCCAGGCCGATGAGGCAGAGTTCCGCGCGGAGCTCGGCATGCGCCCGGACCAGCCGCTGCTCGGCACCGGGCCTCTCACGGATCGCCTTGTCACTCGCCCTGCTGTCTCGGTGATCGGCATCGATGCGCCTCCTGTCGAAGGCGCGATCAATGCCGTCATCCCCTTTGCGCGAGCCAAGGTGTCGCTGCGGCTGCCACCCGGCACGGATACGCAGATGGCGATGGATGCCCTGTGCGATCACCTGCGTGGAGCTGCGCCCTGGGGTGTCGATGTCACGGTCACGCCCGGTGAGCAAGGTCGCGGGTGTGCGATCCCAACCGACGGCCCTGCGTACGAAGCGGCGCGATGGGCTATGGAGACGGCGTTCGGCAAGGCCTCAGCAGAAACGGGCGAGGGGGGCAGCATTCCGCTGCTCGCAGCGCTTGTCGATGTGGCCCCTCGTGCGGAGGTCATGCTCATGGGAGCAGAGGACCCCGGTGCGCACATTCACGCTCCGAATGAGTCGGTGGATCTCGAGGAATTGCAGCACATGGTGCTGGCGGAGGCGCTGATGCTCGCGCGTCTCGGCGGTCTGCTCACCACGTGACAAGCCCCTCATCGGCGTCTGGGCAGGCCGCGGCGAGGTGAGGGAGGGGCGCTCACGAAGTTGAGTGCCGAGGGTCTGTCAGAGAGTGCCGCGGTCTCGCTTGTTGCGCTCGGTCCACTCGCGCATGCGCGGGGGGTACCCCACCTTCTGGGTGTCATAGAGGGGAATGCCCCACTTCGTGGCCAGTTGGCCCGCCTCCTCGGGGGACTCGACACGGCGGCGGGTCCACTCTCCGTCGTGGGCCACGAGGACAAGAGTGGTCTCGGTCGCCATCGTCACGGGCTCGAGGTAGGCCTCCACGCCCGTGCGCGTGCGCGTGAACTCCTCGAGGTGCTTGATGTCCTCGCGCGTGCTGCCTCGATCCCATGCGGCATGCCGCTTGCGGCGGTTGAACAGGCCCATATCGATAGTTTGCCAAAGGTGCTCCCCTGTCGCGAGCGGCGCTTGACGTCGAGCGCGACCGGGGCGCCCCGCGAGTGGCGTAGGCCGTCGGGGAGCTCACGGGCCCCATCGTCTACGTCGGAGCTGAGGGCCGCTCGTGCAGCGGGTCGACGTACGACGGGTAGGAATGTCCTGATGCTGTCGAGACCCACCGGGCGCGGCCGTCGTCGCCCTCGTCGATGAGGAAGTGGCCGGCGGTCACGGCGAGGTGATCCGGGCCGCAGACGAGGTGGACGTTGGCCGGGGTGGTGTTGCGACCATCGAAGTCGATGGCGTGATCGACCTGGGTCTCACTCGCGGGCCGCGTGCAGGTGTCTGCGGTGCACGTGACGTCACGACCGGCGATCAGATCGCGCAGAGCCTCGCTCGGGCGGTAGCGCACAGATCCGGCGTCAATGATCTCGCGCGTGGAGTCGTCGAGCAGCCACCGCCGCCACGACTCGGAGTCCGCGAGGATCTCGCGAGCGATGGGTGCGGGTACCCAGCCGTAATCCGGCACGAATCCTGGCTCTTCGGCGAGGTGCATGGCCGTAGCGACATCGATGATGACGGAGGCCTGCTTGCGTGGTCGGCTGCCAGGAGTCCCAGCGAGGGTCAGGCACCACTCGTCCGCCGTCGCGGCAAGGTTGCCAGAGGAAACGCCGAACTCGCTGTGGACAGTGGCGGCAAGGTTGCCAGAGGAAACGTCGAACTCGCTGTGGACAGTCGCGGCAAGGTTGCCAGAGGAAACGTCGAACTCGCTGTGGACAGCCGAAGGCTCCTGTGGGTCGCCCCCTCCGCTCACCAACTGGGCGTGCACTTGGCGAACGGCGAAGCCGGCTGAGTCGAATCGGGCGGCGTCGAGGGAATAGGCCGAGTCGGGTTCGGCAGCACGCACAGCTGCCCGGCGCGCATGGCCGATAGTGGTGAGTTGGCGCATCGTGTCCGTCACGGACTCGTAGGGGCCCGTGATGGCGAGTCGCGCCTGACCGTCCTTCATCATCCACATCGTCACGCCGCGCTCCTGGGCACGCTCGCGAGTGCGGCCGGCCATGCCCGCGGCATCACGCCGAGCGAGTGACTTGCGCAGGCGATCGGTCAGTCTGCGCGGATGATCGGTCGCCGCGTGTGGCAGCACGTCGTCGAGCACCTGCTCACGAAGAGGGGCCGGCACGTCGATCAGCTCCTTCTCCGCCACTCTGAGGTGCCCGTATCCCCAGTGCCCGGCCCATGCCTCACCCAGTGCCCTCGGGAGGGTCTCGACGAGCAAGCGCGCCGAATCCACACGACGACTTGCCGTGCGCGGCGACACCCGCGTGGCCATGCTCACCTCGAGGGCGATGGCGCGCTCGCGCACCTGCCACTCCTCATCGCGCACTCGTGCCGCCAGGGCGTGGCGCTCCGCCTCGGGCAAGGCATCGCCGCGGACTTCGCCGACGTCCTGGTGCACGCGCTGCTCGATCTC
>JBEGMG010000349.1:0-6230 GCA_041183165.1 Actinomycetota bacterium
CATTGGGCAGGATCGACGGGAGCAGGATGATGAGCAGTCCCCGCACGGTGACGGCGTAGGGACCGCCGATGCGATCCAGCAGTGAGTTCGCCTGCTGCGCGTCCATCAGGCCGGTTCCTCCGCTGCCACCGGAGAGGCCCCGTGCTCGAGGTAGAGGCGCGTCGCAGCAACGCGAGGATTGAGCCGATGGTCGTTGTTGACCCCGAGGATCGTGAACACGCGACTGACCATCGCCTCCACGGCGCGCACGGAGGTGTCCCTGCGAGTGGCAATCTCCTCGTTGCTGAGGCCCTCGGCCACGAGTCGCAGAGTCTCGAGCTGCTGGGGTGTCAGCATCGTGAGGGGGTCATTGCGCCGTTCATCCGCGCGGAAGTCCGGCCGGGGATCGCCGTCGCGCAGCACGTGCTCCAGGGCGCGCACGATCGCCTGAGCGTCACCGAGGTCGCGTTTGACGAGATAGGCCGCCTGCGTCGGGATGGACGAGGTCCGATTGACCAGATCGGGTCCGGCGACCTGGGTGAGGAAGACGATCGCGAGGTGCGGCATTTGCGCAAGGAGCGCGTCAGCGAGGTCGAATCCATTGGGACCGGGTCCCAGCTCGATATCGAGGATCGCCGCGTCCGGATCGACGTCGTCCGCCACTCGGAGCGCCGCATGGGCCGTGTGCGCCACATAAGGCGTGAAACCCGCAGCGGCGACGAGCTCCGTGACCAGGCCGCTGATGAAGGCGTCATCATCGACGATGAGGACGCGACGGGTCCAGTCGTCCGCGGGATCCAGTAGGGACTCCACGTTTCCCACCTTAGAGCCGCTGTCCTATGTCCAGGGGACGGCGGTGAGTTACCCGAACATGGGGGCCGGGCGGCGGCTCTGACAGGATGCGCCCGTGTCCGAGTACGACCTTCCCGAGGGCTATCGCCACCTGTATTCGGGCAAGGTCCGCGACCTCTACGAGGGACCAAACGGACAGCTCCTCTTCATTGCCTCGGACCGCATCTCGGCGTACGACTGGGTGCTCCCCACCGAGATCCCCGACAAGGGACGCATCCTCACCCAACTCAGCCTGTGGTGGTTCGACCGCATGCAGGGCGTGGTGCCCAATCACCTCGTGTCGACGCAGGTGCCGAAGTCGGTCCGCGGTCGCGCGATGCTGTGCGAGCCACTCGAGATGATGCCCGTGGAGTGCGTCGTGCGCGGATATCTCGCCGGCTCCGGCCTTACGGAGTACGTCGCGAGTCGCGCCATCTGCGGCAACGGACTGCCACCGGGACTCAAGGACGGATCGAAGCTCCCCAAGCCGATCTTCACGCCCGCGACCAAGGCGCCCATGGGCGAGCACGACGTCAACATCACCTACGACGAGACGATCGTGCTCGTCGGCCAGGAGGAGGCGCAGGATCTCAAGCGCCTCTCGCTCGACGTCTACCGTCGCGCCGCGGCGATCGCGGAGGAGCGCGGGCTGATCCTGGCTGACACGAAGTTCGAGTTCGGCATTGCCCGCGCCGGCCGCTACGCCGGACGGATGGTGCTGGGTGACGAGGTACTCACCCCCGACTCCTCGCGCTACTGGCCTGCCGACCAGTGGGAGCCCGGCCACGCACAGCCGTCGTACGACAAGCAGTTCGTGCGCGACTGGCTCACCTCCCCGGCCTCGGGTTGGAGCAAGGACTCCGGTGATCCGCCGCCGCCGCTGCCCGACGAGATCGTCGAGAAGACGCGGGCGAAGTACGTCGAGGCCTACGAGCTGCTCACCGGGGACCGCTTCGCATGAAGTCTTGACATCTCAATTCGAGAATATATCCTTCACTTATGAGAAGTGAGGCTCCTCGGCTGCTTCCGATCTTCCGATCGGATTCCCAAGCGAGACTCCTCGCCTGTCTTGCCCTCAGCCCTACCCCTCTTTCCTTGACCGAACTCGCTGAAGCAGCGGATGTGGCCGAGGGCAATGCCCACCGTGAGATCGGCCGACTCATGGATGCGGGCATTGTGGACGACAACCGTGTGGGCAGGACCCGGCAGTTGACGCTCTCGTCGACCTCTCCCTACGCCGCCCCGCTCCGCGAACTCCTCATCCGAGCATTCGGTCCCCCGCGCGTGCTTGCCGAGAGTCTCACCGACATCACCGGCATCGAGCACGCCTTCATCTACGGATCGTGGGCGCGTAGATCCGAAGGTGAGTCGGGCGCAGATCCTGGGGATATCGACGTCCTAGTCGTAGGCGCGCCCCAGGTCGACGAGGTGTACGAGGCCTGCCGTCGGGCATCGACACGCCTCCACCGTGACGTCAATGCGACGATTCTCTCCGAGTCGGAGTGGGCATCCGACACAGTCTTCATGCGTGAGGTCCGTTCGGGCGCCCTCATCCCCGTCGTCCTGGAGGTCGCGTGAACGATCTCAGTGACGCGCAGCGGCGGGGACTCTTGGACCTGGTCTCATCAGGTCGCCTGCGAGAGACTCCCGCCGATCCGCAGCGTGCTGCGATTTTCCTCGCGCATGCACGCGATGGCCTTGACGCAGCAGCGCAGATAGCCAGCCCTCACGTAGCCTTCGATGTCGCGTACAACGCTGCGCATGATGCAGGGGAGGCGCTCATGGCCGCACTCGGCGTCCGTCCTGGTCGCGGGGATGGTGCCCATGCCACAGTCGGCTCTGTCCTCGTGATCATGGCGGGGGACTCGTCGTCCACGAAGTCTGCCCGCGACTACGACGTCCTGCGACAGACCCGGAACCGCGTCCGATACGACGCCGGTCACGTCGGAAGCGCCCAGGCGGACCATGCCCGGGCAGTGGCTGCTGAGCTCGTGGCCTTCGTCTCGGAAGCGCTTGACTCCTCCCAGGAAGGTCGAAGATGACGAGGTGGCTGCTCACGGGGGGAGCCGGCTACATCGGTGCGCACGTGGCGCGCGATCTGCTGGCGAGTGGTCGAGAGGTGACGATCCTCGACGACCTGTCGAGCGGACTTCGTGCGCGCATCCCTGACGGCGCGGACTTCATCGAGGCTTCGGTACTCGACACCGATGCCGTGCGCCATGCACTTGATGGCGTCACCGGCGTGATCCATCTCGCGGCCAAGAAGGCGGTCGGCGAATCGGTGGAGAAGCCGCTGCTCTACTACCGCGAGAACGTCGGGGGCATGACGTCGCTCCTGCAGGCGATGGCCGATGCAGCGATTCCCTGCATGGTCTACTCCTCCTCCGCTGCGGTCTACGGCGAGCCGCCGTGGTCTCCCATCTCCGAGGACTCACCGCTCGCTCCCCTGTCGCCGTACGGCGAGACCAAGGTGATCGGCGAGTGGATGGTGCGCGACGAGGCCGTGGCCCGCGCGGACTCGACACCACTGTCGTGGGTGTCCCTGCGCTACTTCAACGTCGCGGGTGCCGCGTCACCCGAGCTGGGCGACACCAGCGTCAACAACCTCATCCCCATGGTCTTCGATGCCTTGGATCGCGGTGAGGCCCCGCAGGTCTTCGGCACGGACTACCCCACGGGGGACGGCTCCTGCGTGCGCGACTACATCCACGTGAGCGATGTAGCGGCGGCCCATGTCGCCGCTGCGGCGCTTGCGGAGCGAGGTGATGTCGCGGCGGTCTTCAACGTCGGCACCGGAGTGGGCTCGAGCGTGCTCGAGGTCATGGCGGCCGTCTCGGACGTCGTGGGTCGAGATGTCGGCGCAGTCGCGGTGGCCCGTCGTGCCGGTGATCCGCCCGAGCTCGTCGCCTCGGTGGACCGCATTGCTGCCGAGCTCGGCTGGACCGCGCGGCGCGACCTGCACGACATGGTGGCTTCGGCGTACGCCGCACGTCGCTGACCTGGCCTGCGCAGCGGGCATTCCGTGGGGAGCTCGTCCTATAGTGCGGGCGTGCGTCGATCCGTCGTGCTCCCGGCTCTCGCCGCTGCGGGACTCGCTCTCTCGGCGGTCGCCCTCGGCCTCGCGCCCGCTCAGGCCGGCGGCACCGACCCCGACCGTGTGCTCGCGACGAGCGAGACACCCAAGGAGACCGCGCAGTACCTCATCATGGGGGACTCCCACGTCGTCGTCATGATCAATGACCTGTATCCGGGTGCACACGCGAACGGCAATGAGGGAACCCTGATCGACGGTGGATTCCTCGTCTACGCCATGAACGGCATCAAGCTCACTCAAGTTGTGAACGGCAGAGGCCTGGTCAATGCCGGGGAGCTTGCGGTCGGGACAACGAACGTGAATAGGTGGCGGAAGGCGCTCTCCACCGGCCCGGACACGATCGTCGTGAATCTGGGAACGAACGATGGCGGCCCCAGAGCCCAGGACATCGACAAGTTCATGCGCCTCGCGGGGAAGAAGCGGCACGTCTACTGGATCGCGCCGTTCTACACGAGTTGCCCGGCCTGCCGAGCGATACACGACTACGAGCTCAAGGCGGCAGCGAAGCGCTTCCCGAATTTCACGATCATCAAGGTGGCGGACCTCGGGCTCAACCTCTCCTCCGACGGTCTCCATGCCTTCGGGAAGGCGAATAGTCGAGCCATCTGGGAGCGCATCGAGGAGTTGGTCCTGCCGATAGCGAGCCCCAAGCCAGTCCCGGATCCCGCCCGTTAGCGACGCTAAGCGCGCTGTTGCCGTCGTTTTCGGGCTCAGGCTGGGCTCAGGCTGCGGGGATCGCGCCCTTGCTGATTCGCTCGCCGAGCACGATGCGGAAGACCGGGATGTAGCGGCCGGCGTTCTCGGCGTACATCTCGAAGGACTTCCACATCGCGATCATCTGCTCGAAGAGTTGATCCCGATCGGCTCCCTCGGCCTCGACGAACGTGCAGTGCCAGGCATCGTCGTTGATGAGCACGTAGCCCTCGGGATGCTCGCGGGCATTGAAGACCCAGCCGGGCACCTTGGCCTGGCCGGCATTGGATCCCGCGACGCACCAGCCGTCGTCCACGCGCGCGGCGAGCAGGGGATTGGTGCGCCACTCGCCCGACTTGCGGCCCATGGTGGTGATCCACACGACCTGAGCCCCACCGGGGAAGCGCCGCCAGACCCGGCCCCCGCTCACCTTGTGCACGACGCGGTGCAGGGCCGTCGTCGTGCGCAGGGAGGTGCCCCAGAAGAGGTCGTAGAGGCGCTTGTTCACCCCGTGAGCCTACGCGCGGATCTCGCATCCGCACTCCCGGCGTGGGACCCTTGAGCCGTGGACGACGGCATCAATCCCCCGGATTCGGCCCCCGCTTCGCGCGTGTGGCCGCTCGAGGGGACGACGTGGGTCCTCACCGAGATCCGCGACGCCGATGGCGCGTGGCCGCTGCCGGGCGGAATCCGCTCGACCTTCGAGGTCGCCGACGGCCACCTGCACGTCGAGGCAGGCTGCAACTCTGGCCACGCGAGTGTGACGGTGCATGACGACACCATCCAGATCGGCCCCATGGCCCTCACGCGCATGATGTGCCCGGACATCGCGATGAAGGTCGAGGCGGCGGTGACGTCGGTGCTCACCGGCAACGTGCCCTACCTTCTCAACGCCGACGTGCTCGCGGTAGGCACAGCGGCTCGCCTGCTCGTCTACCGAAGTGACCTGCCGCCCGCTGCTTAGCCCTGGGGCTGTGCGACGCCTTCCGCCACACGCGTGATCGTCACCTCCGTCGTCGCCCTGGCCGTGCCACCGAGGGAGTCGGTCGCGGTCGCCGTGATCGTGTGAACGCCCTCGGATAGGTCGGTGGCGAGGAGATTGATGTGGAAGCCGCTGTCACCGGCCCTGCTCGAGCTTCCAGCAACCCGCTGACCGAGGGGTCCGTCGATGCTCGACGACCACGTGACCCTTACGTCTCCCCGTGCCGCTCTCGGAGTCCCAGGCCATCGCACTCAGGATGAGGTTCTGCGCGCCTGAGTACGTCGTGTCTCCACCCGAGCGGATGGCCACGATCGGCGGGTTGTCGGCCACCCGTATCGAGCCCACTCGCGCCGATCCTGACCGGATGCCGTCGCTGGCGATCACCATGAACTCGCCCGCGCGCGAGCCCTCGATCGCCTGCCTCGGCACGGTGACGCTCGTGCCGGTCGCATCGATCGCGACCGGGGTCCAGCGGGCCCTGGGGCTTGTCCGGTAGAGAACGGTCGCGGTCAGATCCGCGGAGTCCGCGTCCTGTGCGGCCCATGTCACCGTCACCGTCGACCCGCTGAGTGCGACTCCCGCCTTCGGCGAGGTGATGGACACCCGTGGCGCGGCAGCGGTTGCTCGCTCCGTGGCGACAACCGTCTGCCC
>JBEGMG010000350.1:0-3677 GCA_041183165.1 Actinomycetota bacterium
CCCTCCGCAGCCGCGATGGGCAGCGGCTTGATCTGCGCCTGCGCGCTCCAGGAGTGGAAGACATGCGCGCGGTCGAGGTCGTAGACGCGCTGACCCTCGGCGGGATCGGGGGTGTAGTCCATGGGGGCTCCTTCGCTAGGACGGCAGCAGCCTAGACCCGCCCGAGCCTGCGGCGAAGGCGCTCCCGGACTCCCGGCCACTCCTCCGCGGTGACGGAGAACATCGCGGTATCGCGCACCGTGCCGTCGGCCCGGCGCTGATAGCGGCGCAGGGATCCCTCGAAGGTCGCGCCAAGTCCCAGGATGGCCCGCTGCGAGCGCAGATTGCGGATGTCGGTCTTGAGCTGCACGCGCCCGAATCCGTGATCGAAGGCCCACCCCATGAGAAGGAGCTTGCACTCGGGGTTGACCTCGGACCCCCAGACCGACGGCGAGTACGCCGTGAAGCCGATCTCCAGGCGAGCGTCGGCGAGGCTCACGTCCAGGTACGAGGTCGTGCCGACGGCGCGGCCCGCTTGGCGCACCACCCAGGGCCATCGGCCGGCCTGCGGTGCCTGGGCGAGTGTCGCGGCGTACTCCTCAGCGGAGCTCGGCCGACCGGCCACATGATCCCAGCAGGCATCGTGATCGAGCGCTGCGAAGAGGTCGGGAGCGTCATCCGGCACGAACTGACTGAGCACGATGTGATCGCCCGCGAGCTCACGCGGCGGAGGCCACTCGGCCTGAGGCCAGACGACATCGTCAGGGCGCGGATCAGCGGGGACTGTCACGGCATCAGTGTGGCATTCCTACGATGGGCACGTGGACACGATCGATCTCACCGAGGTGACGCTCAGCACCGTCGCCTTGTGGTCGGCGATCATCGGTGTCGCGGCCCTGACGGCCTACCTGGTGTATCGGTCGATGGACCATCCCCTTCTCAAGGTCACAGTGACATCTGCCGGGCCGCGTGTGAGGCCCCGAGACATGGTCCTCTACGTCATCGTCACGCCGATACTCATCAGCCTATGGTGGCTGTTCTTCACGATCGTCCTCATCGCCAACTCGAACAAGCTCAACGCTGCGCAGATCGTGATCTTCCCCATTGCACTCATCCTCGCCATCCGGACGCTCGTCTTCGTCGCACCCGGCGCCGCACATGAGCTCGCCAAGATCATCCCCTTCGCGCTCATCGCCTTCGTGATACTGGATGGCAATGTGAGGTCGGAAGCGCAAACCGCCGAGCTCGCGAACGCGGTGAGTGACATAGGCCTGAGTGAGTTTGCGCTGATCCTGCTCTTCGTCTACGACTACGCGCTCACCGCGATCTGGTACTGGGGCTGGATCCGCTGGGGTCGGCCGCGCTGGCAGGCGCGCAAGGTGAGGCGTTCAGGAGAGCATGTCGCGCACGACGATGGTGGCGTCGCGGTCCTGGCCGACGCCGATGGCGCTGATGGGCGCGCCTGAGAGTTCCTCGAGGTAGCGCACATAGGCCTGGGCGTTGGGCGGCAGATCCTCGATCGAGCGCGCACCCGAGATGTCCTCCGTCCACCCGGGAAGCTCTTCGTAGACCGGGCGAGCGTGATGGAAGTCGGTCTGCGTCATCGGCAGCTCGGTGATGCGCTGGCCCTCGATGTCGTAGGCCACGCACACGGGAATGCGCTCGATGCCGGTGAGCACATCGAGCTTCGTGAGGAAGATGTCGGTGAGGCCGTTGACTCGCGAGGCGTAGCGCGCGATGGGCGCATCGAACCACCCGCAGCGGCGCGGTCGACCGGTCGTGACACCGACCTCCCCACCCACGCTGCGCAGTCGCTCACCCCACTCATCGTGGAGCTCCGTCGGGAAGGGCCCTGAGCCGACCCGAGTCGTATAGGCCTTGAGGATGCCGATGACGCGCGTGACACGCGTCGGACCGATGCCACTGCCGGTGCAGGCACCGCCCGCCGTCGGATTGGACGACGTGACGAAGGGATAGGTGCCGTGGTCGACGTCGAGGAGCGTGCCCTGTCCGCCCTCGAGGAGCACGATCTTGCCCGCGTCCAGGGCATTGTTGAGCACGAGCGCGGTGTCTGCGACGTGCGGCCGCAGCGGCTCGGCGTACTGGAGCAGCTCCTCGGTGATGGCATCGACCTCGAGTTCACGCCGGTTGAAGACCTTGATGAGGACCTGGTTCTTGTTGGCAAGTGCCCCCTCGACCTTCTGCCGCAGGATCGAGGGGTCGAAGAGGTCCTGCACTCGGATACCAAGACGACCCACCTTGTCCATGTAGGTCGGCCCGATGCCCCGTCCCGTCGTGCCGATCTTGGACTTGCCGAGGAAGCGCTCGGACACCTTGTCGAGGGTGACGTGGTACGGCGTGATGAGGTGCGCGCTCGCACTGATGAGCAAACGCGATGTGTCGACACCGCGGGCCTCGAGACCGGCCATCTCGTGCAGCAGCACCGCGGGGTCGACGACGACGCCGTTGCCGATCACGGGAATGACGCCGGGCGAGAGGATGCCGCTGGGCAGTAGGTGCAGGGCGTACTTCTCGTCGCCGATGACGACCGTGTGTCCGGCGTTGTTGCCCCCCTGGTAGCGGACGACGTAGTCGACGCGGCCGCCCAGCAGGTCGGTCGCCTTGCCCTTGCCCTCATCGCCCCACTGGGCGCCCAGAAGCACGATGGCGGGCATGGAGATCACCTCGAGACGAGCGGGGGGAAGCCCCCTGGACCCACGATGGGCCCGCAGAAGGCTACCGGAAGATTGCCCTGCGCTCCCCTACGAGAAGCGCACCTGGATGGAGGAGGCAGGCAATTTCACGGTGCGCTTGCCCACCTTGGTGCTGCAGGCGGCGGTGATCGTCGCTGTCGACCCCTTGGCCGCCTTCAGGCGGGACATGAGGGTCGACGCCGTGACCTTGGTGTCCAACTGGCCACCACGGGCCACACCCTTGGCAGTCAGGGTCGTCTTCGCGCTGCCGGCCGACGCCGTCACCGCGCAGACCGCACCCGGCGCTGTAGCGAGCCGAACGGTCGGATTGGCGGTGCGGGTCGCACCGAACGGCCGCACGGTGTCGGCTGTGGACTGAGCGGGTGAGACGAAGCGGGTCGCCCCCGGCTTCTTGCCAGTCGTGAGGGACAGGGCCTGACCGGTCGCGGCGCGCACGGACATCGTGAGCGCGGACACGAGCGACGTTGTCTGCGCGCCTGGATTGACGCACGTGGAGAATCCCTCCGGTGGCACAGACGCACCGCTCTCGTCCGTGATGCACGGGGGAATCGATGGATCGTAGGGACTCTCCGGTGGAGCGTCACCACCTGTGTCACCGCCGTCACCGCCGCCGCCGCAGTTGTAGTAACCGGGGCCCTGGTAGCCGGGCGGTGCGTACTGCGGCGGAATCGCCGGCCACTGAGTCCAGCCACCCGTGCCGGGATCGGTGGCGGAGTACTGGCAGCCCGTGAGGTCCGCAGGGGGCACGCTGTTGCAGTCGGGGGCGTTCGGCGGGCAGGAGTCATCGACGTCGAGCCGCAGCGGCACGGTCACAGCGGCGTAGGCCCGCTGGGTGAGACTGCCCTCGCCCGTGCGACCGGCGTACGCCCCCGTCGCGCCGGTGAGGAAGGCCTTGACGTTGAGATCGAAGGCCACGCAATAGGTCTGGTCGGCGGCACCCTCGCCACTCACCGTGATTCCGGCTTCCTCGCAGGACACACGCTC
>JBEGMG010000351.1:0-3984 GCA_041183165.1 Actinomycetota bacterium
CGCACGCATCGTCTGCCCATCGGACAACGGGGTGTTCGCTGTGCGCCAGAACTCCGGACGCTGCTTGCGCGGATCCCAGCGGTGGCCAGGCTCACGAAGGGAGAAGATGCGTTCCTTCGCCCGCGACTTCTCCTCGTCGCGGCGTGCGCCGCCGATGGCACAGTCCGCCTGCAACTCGTCGAGGCCCTGGCGCAGGGCAACGGTCTTCATGATGCGGGTGTACTCGTGGGTGCCATGGGTGAAGGGGGTCACGCCCTCGGCAACCGCCTCGAGATTCGTCTGCACTTTGAGATCGAGGTTGAGCTCCTGGCGCATGCGCTCGCGGAACTCGATCATCTCGCGGAACTTCCAGGTCGTGTCGATGTGCATGACCTTGAAGGGAATCGGCGCGGGCGCGAATGCCTTGCGCGCCAGGTGCAGGAGGACCGAGGAGTCCTTGCCGATCGAATAGAGCAGGACGGGCCGACGGAAAGCACCGGCCACCTCGCGATAGACGTGGATGGCCTCGGCCTCGAGGGCATCGAGGACGTCGTCTTCGGACACCGTCGCGGGGGCAGCGGAGGTCACGATCACCTTCCTGGTTCGCCCGCGGGGCTGCGGGACGTGATGCCCTCCACGCTACCCGCGGGGGGCGCTACGGACGAAACCGACTCAGGCCTCGCTCATGACATCGACCATGGCACCGGACTTGGCCTCGCGCTCGGCCCGGCGACGGATGACGGATTCCTGGGCCGCCTCGATCACGGCCGGGTCCAGGGGCGCGCTCTCCACCTTGCTGATGGGCTTGCGGGCCCGAATGTATTCGGCCAGCTCAGGGCCGGACTCCCATGATGTGATGAGGCAGTAGCGCGGCTCATCGCCGTTGTGCCAGACCGCATGCCACAAGCGCTGGGTGTCGATGATCACCTGTGTGCCAGCCGGAAGCGGAATCCGCGTCTCGGTCGAAGGATCGTCCTTGTCCTCGCGCAGGATCATGTAGGAGTCGGGATTGTCCGTGAGGTTGAAGAAGCCGCGCACGATCCAGCCCGTCCCCTCCGGATTCAGGCGGTTGTTGTCATCCTGGTGGAGGTTCCAGATGCAATCGGCGTACTCGTTGGGCTGGAGCTCGATCACACGGCAGCGGCCGATGTTGGCACCGGGCTCCTCCGCACGGGCCTTCATCCGCGGAGCGCGGGCGACGTTGGCGTCGACCCACACACCGTCCTTATCGGTCTTGGGCGGATTGTGGTGCCAGAAGCCATTGCACTCCAACTCGCCGTACGCCGAGGCGAGCGGTGCGAAGCGCGTCTCACCAGAGGACTTCCAGTCGACGAACTCGATGTCAAGCCACTCCTGGGGGTCCTGCGACTGGTCGTAGGACTCCAGGACGACGTAGCCGGTCTCCTCGAGCTCAGGCAGCTTGACGTAGCTCATACGACACCTCTCCAGGCGATCCCGATCCTTGACCTCACCATTGTCTCCCAGGTCGGGCGAGATCACCGTGAGGGCACGCGGGTGTCGCCTGCGTCACTCCCCTAGGGGGTCAGCCGCCCCGGCGCCCGCGTCTGCGTCTGCGTCTGCGTCTGCGGGACCTTGGTCCCGGCCGTCCGCACGCGCGCGCTCGGTGGCGTAGAGGCAGATCGCTGCGGCCGCCGCGAGGTTGAGGCTCTCAGCCCTCCCGGCCATGGGGATGCGCACGGCGTCGCTCACTGCTGCACGCCACTCCTCGCGCACTCCATGTGCCTCGCTGCCGAAGATCCATGCCACCGGCTGGCGCAGAAGCGCCGCCGCCGCATCAAGGGATCGGTGCGCATGAGCATCAGCGGTGACGAGGGCCAACCCGGAGTCACGGCACGCGGCGATCGTCTCGTCGACCGTTGCGTCGGCCACGACGGACACGTGGAAGATCGAACCGGCAGTCGCACGCACGCACTTGCCATTGTGCGGATCCACGGATCCCTCCGTGAAGATCACCGCATCCGCACCCATGGCATCGGCCGTGCGCAGGATGGTGCCGGCGTTGCCGGGATCGGACACGGCGTCGAGTACGACGACCAGCCCGGATCCCGCACGCGCCGCTGCCGTCACCGCCGCCAGGGGACGGGTGACGAGCGGGGAGACGGCGATAACCCCCTGGGATTGGCGCGTCTCCGACATCGCCGCGAGGACCTCCTCGGTCGCCAGGGAGACCCGGGCTCGACTCCCCCGCGCTTCCTCGACGAACTCCGGGTAGCGCCATGCGGCCGATTCCGTGAGGTAGAGCTCGAGGACTCCGTGGGCCAGGGCCTCGCGGACAGCCTGGGGGCCCTCGACGACGAAGGCACCGCGCTCAGCGCGGTGCCTTCGGTCGTGCAGGTGGCGGAACTCGGTGACGCGCGCGGAGCGCGTCGACGTCAGGTCGGCCGGCATAGGGCGATCAGGCCGCCGATGCGGGCAGCGAAGCCTTGGCCAGTTCCACCAGGGCGTCGAATGCCTGCGGATCGCTCACGGCGATCTCTGCGAGCATGCGGCGGTCCACCTGGACATCAGCGGCCTTGAGCCCCTGGATGAAGCGGTTGTAGGTCATCCCGCGGGCGCGGACAGCCGCATTGATGCGCTGGATCCACAGCCGACGGAAGTCGCCCTTGCGGTCCTTGCGGTCGTTGTAGGCGTAGACGAGCGAGTGAGTGACCTGCTCCTTGGCCTTGCGGTAGAGCCGGGAGCGCTGGCCGCGGTAGCCGCTTGCCTGCTCCAGGACCTCACGGCGCTTCTTGTGAGCGTTGACAGCTCTCTTCACGCGTGCCATGTCGGATCTCCTTCGAGGGTGTGCGGGCTACTTGGCGAGAAGGCGCTTGACCTTCTTGACGTCAGCGGGCTTGACGGTCTCGTCGGCCATGAGGCGACGGGTGCGACGGCTGGACTTGCCCTCCATGAGGTGGCGGCGGTTGGCCTGCTCGTGCGTGATCTTGCCCGAGCCGGTCACCTTGAATCGCTTCTTGGCACCGCTATGGGTCTTCTGCTTGGGCATTGCTTTCCTCTCGGTCGGGGCTGTCCCCAGTCGGGCTGGTCGTTCTTAGGCTTCGGCGGCCACCGTCTCGGTCTCGACAGTCCGGGTCTGGGCTGTCTTGGTGCGATGCGGCGCGAGCACCATGATCATGTTGCGGCCGTCCTGCTTCGGGGTGGCCTCGACGAATCCGAGATCCTGCACATCCTCCGCGAGCTTCGCCAACAGCCTCAAACCCAGTTCGGGACGGGACTGCTCGCGGCCGCGGAACATGATCGTGATCTTCACCTTGTCGCCCGCCTTGAGGAACCGCACGACGTGACCCTTCTTGGTGTCGTAGTCGTGCTGGTCGATCTTGGGGCGGAGCTTCATCTCCTTGATGACGGTGTGCGCCTGGTTCTTGCGCGCCTCGCGCAACTTGACTGCGGCTTCGTACTTGAACTTGCCGTAGTCCATGAGCTTGCATACGGGCGGCTTCGCCATGGGCGCGACCTCGACGAGATCGAGATCAGACTCCTGGGCAAGGCGGAGGGCATCTTCGATACGGACGATGCCGACCTGCTCACCCTGGGGTCCGACGAGTCGCACCTCGGGGACGCGGATCCGGTCGTTGATCCTGGGCTCGACGCTGATGGCGCCTCCTCGACGTCACTCGCCGATGACCGTCATCGGCGCTGATCTCGAGGGATGCCCTCGACGCGAGGGCTCGGCACGACACGGCCCACAGTGGGGCCGTGGTGACCTGACACCCGGGGGCGGCAGGTGGGAACCGAGTTCCGCTTCGCGGGCTGCACGGGGCAGCCGAACGGGGAAAGGCTACCAGCAGCGCAGGGTCCGTCCGACCGGCGGCCTGGGCACTCCGGAGGTCGCCGGCCGCCCCTGGCAGGCTGGGGCCGTGACCGATTCCCCCGACGCCTACGACGACGCCACTCGCGACCTGGCCGAGGTGCCGGCGGTCGAGGTGGTCTCCACCCTGGCCGTCCACCTCATGACGGCCGCCGCGATCCGCTGCGGACTCGGGG
>JBEGMG010000352.1:0-2558 GCA_041183165.1 Actinomycetota bacterium
CCATTCGCCGGTGAGGAAGCTGCCGTAGCCGTAGGGGTAGATCACCTGCGTCACGAGGATCGACGGCACGAGCAGCCACACGACCCTGCGCATCCGGCTCCCCGGATCGAGGAAGGTCACCGCGGCCACTCCAACGACCCACACGGAGTACTGCGGCGAGAGCACGCGGCTGGTCACGATGCTCACCAGGAGTGCGACGAGTGCCACATCGGCCGGGCCAAGCGACTCGAGTCGACCAAGGAGTCGCAGGACACCGAGTAGCCCGAGCACGGCGAAACCGGCGAGGGTGATGGCCAGCCCCAGCGGGATCGTCGCCGCGACGTCGACCTCCATCGCCCCGAAGCGGAACTCGGTCGGCACCTCGGTGAAGACGTTCCACACCATGAAGGGCAGTGCACCCACCGACTCGACCTGCAGTCCGCGCGCGCCCTGCTCCCCGAGGAAGGACACTCCGCCGGTCGACCACAGGAGTACGGCGATGAGGATGGCCGCTGACATCGCGACGAACCCGAGGATGCCCTTGGGCAGCGAACGCCGCGGCAGCGCGATGAGCATGAGACCGGGCCAGACCTTGAGCAGCGTGCCCGCGGCGGTCGCCGCGCCACTCCACACCGGACGCGCGATGAGCACGAGTGCGACCACGGCCGCCAGCGTGGGCACGACGTCGAAGCGGGCCAGCCATACCGGCCCGACGAGGAGAGCGCCGATGACCCAGGCCCACGCGGCGTCGAGTCCCACCCGACGTCGTCGCCCCGCGATGGCGAGCACCGTGAGTGTGGCGAGGTCGCAGGCCAGGGCGATGCCCGCGAACGCCGCCACCGGATTGGATCCCAGCAGCGCGGCGAGCGCGAAGACGATCCCCGCGCCGGGCGGGTACTGCCACATGTCGTCGCCGATGGGGAAGCGCCCGGTGACGAGCAGGCTGGACCACTCGGCGTAGAGCTTGACGTCGTTGATCACGGACGGACCGTCGGGATAGGGCACCGCTCCCGTGAGCGTGCCGATGAGCAGCAGCCTGCTGGCGACCCAGGTGATGATGAGCGCGATCACGCTCCCGCGGATCCGCGTCATCATCACGGTGCGTCGTCGGGGGCTTCGAGCAGGCCCAGCCGGAGCGCAGTCATGAGCGCCTGTGCGCGATTGCCGGCACCGAGCTTGTCGTAGAGCTTGGAGATGTGCGTCTTGGTCGTGGAGTCCGAGATGAAGAGCTGGCGCGAGATCTGCGAGACGCCGAGCCCGTCGGCGAGGAGCTGCAGCACCTCGCGCTCGCGCGGCGACAACTGGGGACCCTGCGGTGAGGTACGTCGCTTGAGTGCGTCGGCGAGGTCCGCGGAGGTGAAGGAGTGCGGTGAGCTCGCCGCGTGCCGCGCTGCCGCCACGATTTCCTCGGCGGGTGCGCTCTTGGGCACGAATGCGCTCGCACCTGCCTCGAGGGCGTCGAAGAGCTGGTTGTCACCGGCGTACATCGTGAGCACGACGATGCCCATGTCGCTGGATTGGGCGCGCAGGGCGCGTACGACGTCGAGGCCGTTGCCGTCGGGTAGGCGCAGGTCGACGATGGCGACCGTGGGCTCGGACTTGCGGCCCATCGCGACACCCTCGGAGACGCTGGCCGCCTCGGCGACCACCTCCACGTCGGGCTCGCGCTCGAGCGCACGGCGAAGTCCCTCGCGGATGAGTTCGTGGTCGTCGACGAGGAGCACGGTGATCGTCATGTGCCCTCCTCCTCGTGACCGGTCGCCTGCAGGGACAACTCCACCACAGTGCCCTGGGGGCTGCGGCGCTTGACCGTCAGGCTGGCCCCGATCCGCGTCGCACGCTCCCGCATGATCTGCAGGCCGAAGCTGTCGGGGCGGGCGCGGCCCTCGGTGATGCCGCGACCGTCGTCGGCCACGCGCAGGAAGGCACTGCCCTCGGTGACGCGGTAGGTGACCCACAAGGTGCGCGCCTGGGCATGGCGACGTGCATTGGCCACCGCCTCCTGCGCGATGCGCAGGATCTCCGGCGCGACTCCCGGCGGCAATCGAGTGGGGTCCTCATCCAGCACGAGGTGCACGGTGAGTCCGGCCTCGGCACCGACGGCGCGCACATGCGAGGAGAGTGCATCGCCGATGCCGGCGCCGACCTCGGTGCGCAGGTCGTAGATCGACAGGCGCAGTTCGGTGACGATGCGCGTGAGTTCATCACGGATGCGCTGCAAGCTCTCGCGCGTGCCGGTGTCGGGCTGCGAGGCGAGCGCGTCGTCGACGAGGAAGCCGAGACCGGCGACCTCCTGGGCGATGCCGTCGTGGATTTCGCGCGCGAGGCGGCGTCGCTCCTCCAGCGTCGCGAGGTCGCGCACCTCGTCGAAGATGCGGGCGGTGTCCAGGCGCAGCGCCGCCTCATCGGCCATGGCCTGCGCCTCGGTGAGCGCCTCGACCGGCCACAGGCCTCCGGAGCGCTCGATGCCGACGAGGCCGATGCGCTCGTCGCCGAGCCGCAGGGGGATCACGGCGCAGGCGCGCGACGTGCCGAGCTCGGGGCCATCCATCGCGCCGAGCCGCTGGACCGCTACACCG
>JBEGMG010000353.1:0-5310 GCA_041183165.1 Actinomycetota bacterium
GCGGATGATGGGCGCGCGCACCCCGGCCGACGCCCTGGGCCAGGCGATGCGGCGCACCGGACCCGGCGCCGTGCTCGTGTGGTCCCAAACCCGTGAGACAGGCGACCCTGCTGAGCTCGTCGTCCTCCCCGAGCTGCGGCCCGAGCCGCTCATCCTCCTGGGAGGCCCCGGCTGGTGGCCCGTCGCACCGCCGCGTGGCGAGCGGGTCTCCGATCTCTCGGAGGCCATCACGATGCTCGCTCGCGCCGCCGGCGCCTGATGGCGCCGGCTTCCCCGGCCACGACATGGGAACGCGGCGTCGAACTCGGCGCCCGTGGCAGGTACGCCGAGGCCGCCGAGCACTTCGCTGAGCTGCTCGGAGTGGACGACAGGTGGAAGTCCCTCGCGCTCTCGTCACTTGCGAGTCATCGGCGCCAAATCGGAGACGCTGTGGGAGCCGCCGATCTCGATGCCGTTGCGCTGTTGAGCGCGACCGACGCGGAGTCGTGCGCGGATGCGCTCATCGGGCTCGCGGCTGACGCTGTTGCCTCGGGTGATCCTGCACGTGCCACGGTGTGGCATGTGGAGAGCGCGGAGCCCGCGACCTCGGGGTGGCGGACGCTCACGCGATGGCACTGGGTCGGTGCGGAGCTCGCTCTGCTCGCGGGTGACGAGGCGACTGCGACCGAGCATGCGCAGCGGGCCATCGCCACCTGCCTCGACCACTCTGTTCGGCATGCGGTCAAATCCCGCATCGTCCTCGCCGCCGTCACCGGCGATATCGATGATCTCGTCGCGGTGCGCCCCATCCTGAGCTCAGAGGGGTGGGTCACCCTGGAGTGGCCACTGGCTCTCGTCGCGGCCGACCACGGCGGGTCAGCGGAACTGCCCCCGTCCCCCTCGTGGCCGGGTGAGGCGTGGGAGGCCGGCCGCGTAGCGACGTACACGATCGAGGAGTGCCTGCCTGCGGCTCTGCAGCCCGTGTGGCGGAGCCATCCGGGCGTCCGGCGCCTGCGTGAGGATGGCCTCCCGAGCGGGGGCGAGTAGCCTGACGCCATGTCGGACGGACCCTCCCTGCCTGAGCCCTTCGCCTACCTCGGTCTGACCTTCGACGATGTGCTGCTGCTGCCCGCCGAGTCCGATGTCGTCCCCAGCGAGGTCGACACCACGAGCCGCCTCACGCGCAATATCAGCGTGAAGGTGCCGCTCCTCTCGAGCGCGATGGACACGGTCACCGAGGCGCGCATGGCTATCGCCATGGCCCGCCAGGGCGGTGTGGGGATCCTGCACCGCAACCTGTCCATCGAGGACCAGGCCGCGCAGGTCGACATGGTCAAGCGCTCCGAGGCAGGCATGGTGAGCAATCCGGTGACCTGCGGCCCCGACAACACGCTGGCCGAGGTCGACGCCCTGTGCGGCCGCTATCGGGTGAGCGGGGTGCCCGTCGTCGACGAGAGGCAGCTGCTCCTCGGCATCATCACCAATCGCGATATGCGCTTCGAAGACGATATGGGCCGTCGGGTGAGCGAGGTGATGACACCGATGCCGCTCATCACCGCGCCGGTGGGTGTCGACCCCGAGGAGGCGCTCCGCGTCCTCGCGACGCACAAGGTCGAGAAGCTCCCCCTCGTCGACGCCGATGGTCGGCTCGGCGGTCTCTTCACCGTCAAGGACTTCGTCAAGTCCGACAAGTACCCCCTGGCGACCAAGGATGCCCACGGTCGACTCATCGTGGGTGCGGCGGTGGGTGTTGGCCCCGACGCGGAGAAGCGCGCACACGAGCTCATCGATGCGGGGGTCGATCTGCTCATCGTCGACACCGCGCACGGTCACTCGCGGGCCGTCGTCGAGATGGTGGCCTTGCTCAAGCGCACCACCTCGGTCGACGTCGTCGGTGGCAATGTGGCGACCCGCGAGGGCGCCCTCGCGCTCGTCGAGGCAGGCGCCGACGGCATCAAGGTCGGCGTCGGACCGGGATCGATCTGCACCACACGCGTGGTCGCGGGGGTGGGGGTCCCGCAGATCTCGGCGATCTACGAGGCGAGTCTGGCGGCGCGCCCGGCAGGGGTGCCCATCATCGGCGATGGCGGCGTGCAGTTCTCCGGAGACATCGCCAAGGCATTGGTCGCCGGCGCCGACACCGTCATGGTGGGCAGCCTCCTGGCCGGATGCGAAGAGGCTCCGGGTGACGTCGTCTTCGTGAGCGGCAAGCAGTTCAAGGCCTACCGCGGCATGGGTTCCCTGGGAGCCATGCAGTCGCGCGGCGAGGCCCGTTCCTACTCCAAGGATCGCTACTTCCAGGATGACGTGCTCAGTGACGACAAGCTCGTGCCCGAGGGCATCGAGGGCATGGTGCCCTATCGCGGCCCCCTCTCCGTGGTCGCTCACCAGCTCGTCGGTGGCCTGCGCGCGTCCATGGGCTACTCCGGCGCATCCAGCATCCCGGAGCTCCATGCCAAGGGACGCTTCGTGCGCATCACAGCGGCTGGCCTCAAGGAGAGCCATCCCCACGACGTCGTGATGACCGTCGAAGCGCCCAACTACCACTCGCGTTAGGACAGTCGTGGCAGAGATCGAGATCGGTCGCGGCAAGCGCGGCCGGGTGGCCTACTCGCTCGATGAGGTCGCCATCGCACCGAGTCGACGTACCCGTGATGCCGACGAGGTGTCTACGGCATGGCAGATCGACGCCTATCGCTTCGATGCGCCGGTGATGGCGGCTCCCATGGACTCCGTCGTGTCGCCCGAGAGCGCGATTGCACTCGGGCGACTGGGTGTCCCTGCAGTCCTCAATCTCGAAGGTCTGTGGACGCGCTACGCCGACCCCGCCCCACAGCTCGAGCAGATCCGGCGGGCCCCCGCTCACGAGGCGACCGCCCTGCTCCAGACGATCTACGGCGAGGCCGCGATCGACGACGGCCTCATCGCGGAGCGGGTGGGACAGATCCGCGAAGCGGGCGTCACCGTGGCCGTGGGCGTCTCTCCGCAGGCAGCGGGTCGCCTGGCCCCTATCGCCGTGGCCGCCGGTACCGACATTCTCGTGATCCGCGGCACGACGGTGTCCGCCGAGCATGTGTCGAACAGCCATGCGCCGCTCAACCTCAAGACCTTCATCTACGACCTCGAGGTCCCCGTCATCGTCGGTGGGTGCGCGACCTACCAGGCCGCCCTCCACCTCATGCGCACGGGCGCAGCGGGAGTCCTCGTCGGGTTCGGTGGTGGCGCCGCCCACACCACGTCGGACGTCCTCGGCATTCGCGTCCCCATGGCCAGTGCCATCGCTGACGTCGCTGCTGCGCGCCGCGACTACCTCGATGAGTCGGGTGGTCGCTACGTTCACGTCATCGCCGATGGCTCGGTGGGCTCATCCGGCGCGCTCGTCAAGGCAATTGCGTGCGGTGCCGATGCTGCGATGGTCGGCTCGCTCCTTGCCCGCGCCAGCGACGCACCGGGCAATGGTGTGCACTGGGGTGCCGAGGCATGGCATTCACACCTGCCGCGTGGCGAGCGCAAAGAACTCGGTGTCGTGGGCACGCTCGAGCAGATCCTCCGTGGGCCCTCCACTCACGCCGATGGGTCCGCCAACATCATCGGCGCACTGCGCAAGGCCATGGCGACGACCGGCTACAGCGACCTCAAGGAATTCCAGCGCATCGATGTCGTCCTCGATCCGGAGTGATCGAGTCGCGTTCGGTGGCCGCGGGGGAGGAGAATGGTCGGGTGAGTGACGCCGACGATCGTCTCGGCACCGCCTCGCGGGCCCGGTCCCTTGCCTACCTGCTCGACCACGATGTGGATGTCGTCGTGATTGGCGGCGGTGTCGTCGGGGCCGGAGCAGCCCTGGATGCCGCGGCGCGCGGACTCAGCGTGGCCCTGGTCGAGCAGCGCGACCTTGCCTCCGGCACCTCGTCGCGGTCGTCGCGCCTCGCGCACGGTGGTCTGCGCTACCTCGAGCAGCGGGAGTTCTCGCTCGTCCATGAGGCCCTTACTGAGCGGGGACTCCTCCTCGATCGGCTGGCCCCGCATCTCGTGCGCCCGATCCCCTTCCTCTTTCCCGTGGGGCGTCGCTGGGAGCGGCCCTATGTGGCCTCCGGGGTGCGCCTCTACGACGCACTGAGTCGCATCGGCAGCTACGGCGGGTCCATGCCGCGACCCAAGAGCCTCAATGTCGACGAGGCCAAGGCGCTCGCGCCCGATCTCGATGCCGGGGAGATCGCCGGTGCCGTCCGCTTCCATGACGCCCAGATCGACGATGCTCGCCACACGGTCGCCGTCGCTCGCACGGCTGCTTCGTATGGGGCTCACATCCTCACCCGCGCGCGGGTCACGGACCTGCTCCGGGATGCCGAACGCGTGACCGGCGTGCGAGTAGAGGACGAGGTCACCGGTGAATCCTTCGACATCCGCTCACGCGTGGTGATCGCCGCTGCCGGAGTCTGGACCGATGAGGTCCTGCGGATGGTCGACGTGGAGGCTCCCGAGCGCGTCCAGCAGAGCAAGGGAGTGCACCTCATCGTGCGAGGTGACGCCATCCGGTCGACGACCGCGATCATCGCGCGCACCCCTGCGAGCGTGCTCTTCCTACTGCCCTGGGGGGCGAACTGGATCGTGGGCACGACCGACACTGCGCGCGAGCCGAGCGAAAGCCTCGCCGATCCGGTGGCGACCGAAGAAGAGGTCGACTACCTCCTGGGGCAGGCCAACCGCTGGTTGGCGCGGCCTCTGCGGCGCGAGGACGTCATCGCCACCTACGCCGGATACCGCCCGCTGGTGGCTGAGGAATCAGCGGAGGCCACCACCCAGGTGTCACGCGAGCACATGGTCTTCCATCCGGTGCCAGGCCTGGTAGCCATCGCCGGGGGCAAGTACACGACGTACCGCGTCATGGCTGCCGATGCGGTCGATGCGGCGGTCGCGGACCGGGGCGATGAGGACGTGGCCGAGTCCTCGACCTCGGACATCCCGCTGGTGGGAGCGGTGGGCTTCTCCGAACTCTGGGCCGACCGCGCCAGCCTCGCGGAGCGATGGGACCTGCCGGTCGACACGGTGGAACGGTTGCTTCGCCGCCACGGCTCCCGCGTGAGCGAGGTCTTCGACGTCCTTGCTGCCGATCCGGGGCTTCGGGAGCCCCTGCCGCCGGAGGGCCGGCACCTGGCCGCCGAGGCGGTCGTCGCGGTTACCCACCAGGGGGCCCTCGACCTCGAGGATGTCCTCGTGCGACGGCTCAGGCTCACGCCCGAATCCCCCGATCACGGCCTGGCCGCTGCTGCCGCCGTAGCCCCGCTCATCGCGCCTCATCTCGGCTGGGACGAGGGTCGCGTGGCCTCGGAG
>JBEGMG010000354.1:0-2801 GCA_041183165.1 Actinomycetota bacterium
GGACCATGCCGGAGGAGATCAACCGCATGGTGACCGACTCGATCACCAACCTGTTCTTCACGACCAGCGAGGTCGCCAACCAGAACCTGCGCAGGAGCGGCGTGCCCGAGGACCGCATCCACTTCGTCGGCAACACCATGATCGACACGCTGCTGTCGAACCAGCACCGCTTCACGAAGCCGCCGTTCTGGGACGAGCTCGGCCTCGCGGCGGGTGAGTACTTCGTCACCACGCTGCACCGGCCCGCCAACGTCGACCGGGGCAGCACCTTCGGCGTGCTGCTGCAGGCGATCGCCGATTCCGTGCGCGGCATGAAGGTCGTCTTCCCGGTCCACCCGCGCACGGCGAAGACCATGCGCGAGGTCGGGGCGGTTCCGCCGAACCTGCTCCTGGTCGATCCGCAGCCGTACCTCGAGTTCAACTACCTCGTGAAGCACGCCAAGGGCGTCATCACCGACTCCGGCGGCATCACCGAGGAGACGACCGTGATGGGCGTGCCGTGCATGACGCTGCGCACGAGCACGGAGCGCCCCGAGACGGTCACGATGGGCACCAACGAGCTCCTTGGCGTCGATCCGAAGGCCCTGAAGCCTGCCCTCGATCGGCTCTTCGCGGGCCAGTGGAAGCGCGGCCAGGTTCCGCCGCTGTGGGACGGCAAGACCGGAGAACGCATCGTGGCGATCCTCGAGGAGCGGTTCGCGCGCTGAGTGCGCGTACCCGAAGCATGCCGTCGCTGCAGTCGATCCTGCGCTACTGGCACACGCTGCGCCACCTCAAGCCCGGCCAATTCACCGCACGCGCCTGGCACCGCGTCCATCGCCCCACGGTGGATCGGTCCCCGGCACCGGCACTGGCGCGCATGGACGGCACCTGGGTCGCCCCGATCGCGAGGGCGCGCTCGATCGTGGGCGACACGGCCACGTTCCTGAACGTCACGCGCGGCATCGCCGCTGCCGAGTGCTGGAACGACCCGGCGGTCCCGAAGCTCTGGCTCTACAACCTCCACTACCACGAGGACCTGCTCGACCCGGCCCCGGATCGGCGCGCCGGGCAGCGTGCGTTCATGCGGAGATGGGTGGATGAGAATCCCGCGCCCGTCGGGAACGGCTGGGAGCCGTACCCGGTTTCGCTGCGCAGCGTGGCATGGCTGAAGTGGGCCGTCGCCGATGGGGGCTTGCCGGATGACCTGCGCCAGAGCCTCGCGGTGCAGGTCCGTTGGCTGCGCGGGCGGCTCGAGCACCATCTGCTGGCCAACCACCTCTTCGTGAACGCCAAGGCCCTGGCCATGGCGGGCATCGCCTTCAGGGGCACCGAGGGCGATCGTTGGCTGCGGGAGGGACTCGACCTGCTCGACCGCGAGCTGGCCGTGCAGGTCTTGCCGGACGGCGGCCACTTCGAACTCAGCCCCATGTACCACGCCCTCATCCTCGAGGACGTGCTGGACCTCATCAACGCCGCACGCGCCTGGCCGGGCCGCGTGGATGGAGGGACCATCGACCGGTGGTCCCGCACGGCCGCCGCGATGCTCGCCTGGCTCCGGGCCATGACCCATCCCGATGGGGGCATCTCGTTCTTCAACGATGCCGCATTCGGCATCGCGCCCGAGACCTCCGCCGTGACGGCGTATGCCGCAAGGCTCGGCATCGACCCGGTGCCCCCGGAATCCGCGGCGATCGTGGACCTGCGCTCGACCGGATACGTCCGGGCGGGCAGGGGACCGGCCGTGCTGCTGTGCGACGTCTGCGCGGTCGGCCCCGACGAGCAGCCGGGGCACGCGCACGCCGACACGCTGTCCTTCGAACTCTCGCTCGGCGCGCATCGCGTGATCGTGAACGGCGGGACGTCGACCTACGCGGTCGGTCCGCAACGCTCGCTCGAGCGCTCGACGCGGTCCCACAGCACACTGGAGTTCGACGGCAGCGATTCGAGCGAGGTGTGGGGTGGTTTCCGCGTGGCGCGCCGGGCCCGCATCGTGTCGCGGACCATCGGCACCGGATCCGACGGTCGGGCCACGATCATCGGTGCGCATGATGGCTACGTTCGGCTGCGCCGGGGCGCGGTGCACCGTCGGGCGTGGACGCTCACCGACGGGCAACTGGTGATCGAGGATGCATTCCCGAACCTGCCGAGCCGTGTGCGGATGCTGCTGCACCCATCCGTCGACGTGCTCGATGGCTGCCGCTTCAGGCTGCCCGATGGCCGGACACTATCCTTGTCCACGGTTGGGGGCGATGCAGTCGTGGAGCCGGCTTCGTGGAGCCCCGGATTCGGCCGGATCGTTCCCACCAACTGCATCGTGATCGACCTGCGCGGGCCACGCCTGCGGACAGAGCTGTCCTGGACCTGACATGCACATCCTCTTCCTGACCGACAATTTCCCCCCCGAGGTCAATGCCCCGGCGAGCCGGACCTTCGAGCATTGCAGGGAGTGGGTCAAGGCGGGCCACCGCGTCACGGTGATCACCGGTGCGCCGAACTTCCCCAAGGGCAAGGTCTTCCCCGGGTATCGCAACCGCCTGTGGCAATCCGAGCAGATGGACGGCATCCGTGTGGTGCGGGTCTGGACCTACGTCACGGCCAACGAAGGCTTCGCGCGCCGCGTCCTCGACTACCTGAGCTTCATGGTGAGCGCGGTGTTCGGGGCGATCTTCGTGCGCAAGGTCGACCTCGTCATCGGCACGTCGCCCCAGTTCTTCACCGCGGTCGGGGCCTGGATCGTCTCGGTGATGAAGTGGCGCCCCTTCGTCTTCGAGCTGCGTGACCTGTGGCCGGAGTCGATCAAGGTGGTCGGCGCCATGAAG
>JBEGMG010000355.1:0-2938 GCA_041183165.1 Actinomycetota bacterium
GAAGTGACGTGGCCGCCCTCCAGGTCCCACAGATCCAGCCGACGGCTCGTGAGAACCGTGGCGCGAGGCGGGCATTCTTCCGACGCAAGCTGAAGGACCTTGAAGCGCGTGCACAGCGCAATGATGTTGAGGCAATGCGGAACCTCGGCGTGCTGCTGCTTGGTCGAGACAAGCGCGAGGCAGCCACCTGGCTGAAGAAGGCAGCGGACGCCGGCGATGCACGCGCCCAGGTCGAGTTGGGTCGCCTCAAGGCAACGGTCAGGGGAGTCGATTCGGAGTCGAGGGAGGCCATCACGTTGTTCCGAGAGGCAGCGCGTAGCGGAAACGCGGACGCCCGGTTCGAACTCTTCCTGATCTATCGCAGCGGGAAGCTCGGCGAACAACGGTCACCTGTCGTTGCAACCGATTGGGTGAACGATGCCGCCTCGGCAGGCCACCCCCGCGCCATGTATCACCTCGCCCGGGCCCTGGAACGGGGGACACACCGCCCGAAGGATCGAGCACAGGCCGTTGCCTGGCTCCGAGAGGGGGCGGAGCGCGGCGACCTCTTGTGCATGGGCGCCTTGAGCGTTCGACTTTGGCGTGGGCTTGGTTGCATCCAAGATCGGAATGAGGCAAGGCGTTGGATTCGACAAGCACTATGGAATGCAACCCGGAGGATCGTGCAATGGCTGCTGGCACGGCTGCTGACCACGGTCTTGGGACTTGCCCTGCTCGCGACGATGATGTCACTCCTTGCATGGTGGTACTTCGAGTGGGCCCCCCTCGGGTTCCGGTTTCCATCAGCGTGGTTATCCAGTCAGTTTCAGTCGCTCATGCGCCCCTGACGGACTTGGTCCAACAAGCATGCCGAGCCTCGCCCCGGTAGGACTTGCCTTGCAGCCCGCCTCGATCGGAGTTCTCCATGTATGCGACTGCACGGTCCGGGCAGACGTTGAACACACGAGAAATCCTGATTACAATAAGTCGGATGCGCTCGAACAGCATGTGCTGGATTCTCCTCGTCGCTTGCCTGCCCTCCGCGACGTCCTGCCGTGGCGATTTGGAGGCCCGCAATCGTGAGTTGGTCCTGGAGGTCGAGGCCCTGCATCGCGAAAGTTCCGACTCGCAACGATCGCATGAGAAACTGGTCGCCCAGCTGGCCGAGCGGGATGGGGCGCTGTCCGAAGCCCGCCGGATCGCAACAGAGGCACAGTCGCAGCGGGCGGATTTCGAGTCAGTCGCTGTAAAGGCACTAGCGGATCTTGAGAAGGCCAAGCGCGCCGCAGCCGATGCGGAGCGACGCGCGACCGCGGCCCTTGCCGATGCGAACACAGCCCGCAACCAGCGTGACGCAGCGCTCCGGCAGGCGGAGGAAGCCAAGCGTGCGGCAGCCGATGCAGAGCGACGCGCGACCGCGGCCCTTGCCGATGCGAACACAGCCCGCAACCAGCGTGATGCAGCGCTCCGGCAGGCGAAGGAAGCCAAGCGCACGGCGACCGATGCGGAGCGACGCGCGACCGCGGCGGGGTCTGGGACTCGAAGAGCCCACCCGGGCACCGAAGGTTCCCCCGGTGTGATCTCCGGAAGCAACGGCAACCACTCGATTGGTGCGGGCTCCACCATCACCGACCTCGTGGTTTCAGGCTCGAACAACACCGTCCGGGTGGAAGCCCCCGCAGCCTTGGACCTCGTCACGTTGAGCGGATCGAACAACTCAATCAAGGTCGCGCGCGGCGCTGTGGTCAGGGAGATCGTGTTCAGCGGCAGCAACAATACGGTTTCCGGAGTCGATCGCGATGCGGTCGATGTGACGGACTCGGGCTCGAACAACTCCATCATGCCCTGATGCCGTTCCATGACGATGTGGTATGTCCAGCAGCAAGGCACCGCAGTCGGCCCGATCGACATCGCAGGCATGTCGCAACTTCACGCCGAAGGCCGACTGAAGCCGGATTCGCTCGTGTGCAAGGTCGGTGAAGCGTCCTGGTCCCGTGCATCATCCCGAGCGGAGCTGGCCCATCACTTCGGAACGGGCGCCGCCGCCCCGCCGTTGTCATCGGCGGCTCCACCCCGACTGACGGTCGAGTGGGATGTGCGCAGGACCGCGACTGCGCATCGCAAGATGCTGCTGCTGTTCGTCGCGTCGATTCCCGTCACGGTCGTGTTCCTGGCCACACTCGGATTCCCGCTGATCAACCTCGTGGTGTCGCTGATCAACCTGTCTCTGTCCGTCGGGCTGATCATCTACCTGTGCAAGGCACTCACGGCCATGCGGACCAACGTCGGGCTGATCGTGCTGTCCGCCATCCTGTTGGTTGCCCCGTGCATCAACATCGTCGCACTGCTCGTGCTGTCGCAGGTGATCCAGAGCAGACTCAAGTCCGTCGGACTTCGGTGCGGCCTGCTGGGCGTCACCGAGCCGAAGCTGTCAGCCGCGGGTTTCTGAACCGCGCGCACCGAGCGCTCCCATCACCCCGATCGCCTCCGGGTACGCGATGCACTCCTGGTCGAAGACGCGCGCGGCGAGCGTGTCGGGCGTGTCACCCGGCAGCACCGGACAGCGGCGCTGCACGATCGTGCGGCCGTGGTCGTACTCATCGTCGACCAGGTGCACCGTGCAGCCGCTCTCGGCGTCACCCGCGGCGAGCACGGCCTCGTGCACATGATGGCCGTACATGCCGTGCCCGCCATGGCGCGGCAACAGTGCAGGATGGATGTTCAGCGCGCGCCCTGCCCACGGCCCGACGCGGAACTTGCGCAGGTAGCCGCAGAGGCACACAAGGTCCACGCCGGCAGCCACGAGCGCGGCATCGACCTGGTCATCCAGGCTCTCCACGCGCGATCGGTCGCAGACCACGACCGGCAAACCAGCCGCGCGGCAGCGATCGATGCCGGCGATCCCCGGCTTGGTCACGACCACGACGCCGATGCGCGCGTGCAGCGTGCCACGCTCGAT
>JBEGMG010000356.1:0-3518 GCA_041183165.1 Actinomycetota bacterium
GTCATCGTGACCGTCGGTGCCACGGACGGGGCCGGCGAACCCACCTCGCTCCACGCCGTCGCCGTGGGCCAGGACTGCACGGACGAGGACGTCGCCGCCGCCCAGCACCTCGATCTGCCCCTCCCCTAGCCTCCCTGTCAGGGAATACCCTGGGGGGTACCTTCGTTGGTGCCGCGTGAGCGTCGTGGGCCCCGGCCCGGCAGGATGGCGCCGATCACTACCCGGGAGCGTGCGAAGTGTCCGACGTCCGCGACGTCATCATCATCGGCTCAGGCCCGACCGGCTACACCGCCGCGATCTACACCGCGCGCGCGCAGTTGAAGCCGCTCCTCTTCGAGGGCGCAGTCACTGCGGGAGGTGCGCTCATGAACACCACCGAGGTGGAGAACTTCCCCGGCTTCCGCGACGGCATCATGGGTCCCGCGCTCATGGAGGAGATGCGCGCCCAGGCGGTGCGCTTCGGCGCAGAGATGATCACGGACGACGTCGTCGACGTTCACCTTGACGGCGACATCAAGACGGTGCGTGACGGCAGCGGACGGGAGTACCAGGCTCGCGCGGTGATCCTGGCGATGGGCTCGGGATACCGAGAGCTCGACCTGCCCAATGAGAAGCGCCTGTCGGGCCACGGCGTCTCCTGGTGCGCGACCTGTGACGGGTTCTTCTTCCGGGACCAGGACATCGCCGTCGTCGGTGGGGGCGACTCCGCGCTCGAGGAGGCGACCTTCCTCACGCGCTTCGCCAAGTCCGTCACACTCATCCACCGACGCGACTCCCTGCGGGCGAGCAAGATCATGCAGGAGCGCGCCTTCAACGATCCCAAGATCCATTTCGCATGGAATTCCGAAGTGATCGACATCCTGGGTGATGCAAAGGTGAGCGGTGTCGTCCTCAAGGACACCGTCACCGGCGCGACACGGGAGTTGGCCGTCACCGGACTCTTCATCGCCATCGGGCACGACCCCCGCTCCGAGCTCGTCAAGGGCAAGGTCGCCCTGGATGACAACGGCTACGTCCTCGTCGACGCCCCCAGCACGCGCACCAACGTGACCGGTGTCTTCGCGGCCGGCGACCTCGTCGATCACATCTACCGCCAGGCCATCACGGCGGCGGGCACCGGCTGCTCAGCCGCACTCGACGCCGAGCGCTACCTCGCCGCGCACAAATAGAAGCACCGACCCTTAGGCTGGAACCCCGGAAGGAGAACCATGGCTACCAAGATCGTGACTGACGCTTCCTTTGACGCCGATGTCCTCAAGAGCGATATCCCCGTCATCGTCGACTTCTGGGCCGAGTGGTGCGGCCCTTGCCGCATGGTCGCCCCGATCCTCGAGGAGATCTCGAGCGAGTACGACGGCAAGATCGTCATCGCCAAGCTCAACGTCGACGAGAACCCGAAGACGGCTGCGTCGTACGGCATCACCTCGATCCCGACGATGAACGTCTACTCGGGTGGAGATGTCGTGAAGACGATCATCGGGGCCAAGCCGAAGGCCGCCCTGATCTCCGACCTGCAGCCCTTCCTCCAGTAGAGCTGAATGGCCGTCCTCCGACGCGGGGACACCGGTGTCGCGGTAGCTGATATTCGCGCGCGCCTGGTGCGCCTGCGTCTGATCGATCCCGACACCGAGGCGTCGCTCGATGCCGCGGAGTACGACGATGCCGTCGAGCAGGCCGTGCGAGCGTTCCAGCAGCAGCGCGGCATCCCGGCGGACGGCATCTGCGGGCCGCAGACCCTGCGCCATCTCGACGAGGCGCGCTGGGCGCTGGGCGACAGGGTGCTCGCCTTCACACCCGGCCACCTGATCCGCGGCGACGACGTACTCGACCTGCAGCAGCGCCTCACCCGGATGGGCTTCGACTGCGGGCGCCCCGACGGGATTTTTGGGCCGCTCACAGACAGCGCTCTCCGGGAATTCCAGCGCAATGTCGGCATGGAGCCCGACGGCACATGCGGCTTCACGACCTACTGGGCCCTCGAGCGGCTCACGCGGACGGTGGGCGACGGCAACGCGGTGTCGATCCGCGAACGGCAGGCCATGGACGCGATGCGCTCCGGTGTCGCCGGCAAGGTCATCGCACTCGACCCCGGTGGCGCCGACGCGGACCAGCGCTTCGCCCTTGCCGAGGCAACCATCGTGGCCGATGTGTGCGCGCGCGTCGAGGGGCGTCTGGCTGCACTGGGCACGCAGGTGATCTATACGCGCACACCCGCACCCGAGCTCGTGGGTGAAGCCGATCGTGCGTCGCATGCCAACGCCGCCAGTGCCGATCTCGTCCTGTCACTTCACGTGGAGCGTGTGGAGCTTCCCGGTGCCAACGGCTTCGCGACCTTCTATTTCGGCGCACCCCTCGGCGGGGCGCAGTCGGAGGGAGGACGACTCGCCGCCGAGCACATCCAGGCCGAGGTCTGCCAGCGCACCGACCTCACCGACTGCCGTAGCCACCCGCGGACGTGGGACCTCCTGCGGCTCACGACGATGCCGGCCGTCTGGGTCGAGATGGGCTACCTTTCGCATCCCGGAGACGCCGCGCGGCTCACCGATCCTCGATTCCGCGACACACTCGCCGAGGCCATCGCAGTCGCGGTGACGGGCTTCTTCGCCCCCTACGACTGAACCGTCGCGTCTCGGACGTTCCGCGAGCATCGCCGTTGGTCAGCGCGAGTGGGGCCACAGGAGGCGCGCGACGAATCCACACGCGGCGCCCACCCCGAAGACGAGCAGCCCGAGGAACAGGGTTCCCACGAGGGATCCTCCCTGCTCGGCGACCTCATCAGCCACGTCACTCACCCCATCCCACCGCTCCGTGATGCCATCCGTCAGCATAGGGACCCTGAGCGAGGCCCGACAGGCCCGAGAGCGCAGCCACGAGGGAGGTGTGCGATGAGCGGTGGTTCACGGCTCGATCCCTGGGTGGATTCCTATGCCGCGCGCGCCCGCGGCATGACCGCCTCGGAGATCCGCGCGCTCTTCGCTGTCGCCTCGCGACCCGAGGTCGTCTCACTGGCGGGCGGCATGCCCTTCGTGCAAGCCCTTCCCCTCGATGCTCTCGCGGAGACAGCCGCCCGCCTCGTGCGCGAGCGCGGAGCCGAGGTGCTGCAGTACGGCTCCGGCCAGGGCGACGTCACGCTGCGCAGCCAGATCCTCGACGTCATGAGCGAGGTCGGCATCAACGCGCATCCTGATGACGTCATCGTGACGACGGGCTCGCAGATGGCCCTTGATCTCGTCACGCGCGTGTTCTGCGATCCCGGTGATGTCGTGCTGGTGGAGGCGCCGTCGTACGTCGGCGCGCTCGGCGTCTTCCGCGCATACGAATGCGACATCGTGCACGTGCCCATGGACGAAGAGGGTCTGGTGCCCGAAGCCCTCGAGGAGGCCATCTCACGCGTTCGCAGCCAGGGTAAGCGCGTCAAGATGATCTACACGATCCCGAGCTTCCACAACCCCGCCGGCGTGACGCAGGGCAACGAGCGCAGACGGCGCATCCTCGAGATCGCCCAGCGCGAGCGCGTG
>JBEGMG010000357.1:0-3096 GCA_041183165.1 Actinomycetota bacterium
TCCGGCGAAAGGGCGTCGCCGTTCCCTCGACCGTCTCCGACTGGACCACATACCGCGCGGTCGTGGAAAGCACCGTGTCGAGCCTCGGCGCGGACTTCCCGGCGCTCTCGCGCGCCGCGTACCACGAGCCGGTCACCGGGCGGCGGTACTGGGCAGGGGGGCACCAGTTCGGGGAGGAGTCGAAGCTCGACGAGTTCAAGGCGCAGCGGACCTGGTACATCGGGTGGGCCAAGACCGACACGACGAAGGGCGCGCGGGCTGCCTGGAAGCGCATCGTGGAGGTCAAGCCCGGCGATCTGTTCGCCATCAAAGGCCTCGGCGGGCAGGATTACACGCTCAAGGTCCACGCGGTTGGACAGGTGGACGAGGTCGACGCCGAAGGCGGGCGGCTCACGTGGAGCCCGGTCGACGTTCCATTGTTCCACGGAAGGGCCCCCACGAAGCCGGGCGCTGGCACGTGGTTCGAAACGCTCTGCGAGGTCACGACCCCTGAGGCCCTCGCCGCGTTGTTCGGTGTCAAACAGATTGTCACAAACCAATCGGGCGAATTAGCAACGTCGAGTGGGGGTAGGGTGAGTCCACCAGTTGTTCCCCGGCCGCCACACCCCCTCAACCTCATCCTCCACGGGCCGCCGGGTACCGGCAAGACGTGGCGGATGCGGAAGATGCGTGAGGACTTCGCGCTGCCATCGTCAGCCGCCGCGCCCCCGACCGCACTGCCGCCGCTCGACGTCTCCGAGCTGACGTGGTTCGAGGTGGTCGCCCTCGCACTCCACGAACTGAAGGCGGCCGAGGCGCACGAGGTGGTCGCGCACCCTTTGGTGCAGGCCAAGTACGTCGAGCGGGCGCACCAGGCGAAGCTCAGCCCGTACGTGTGGCAGCAGCTCCAGAGCCATACCGTGAAGTCGTCGACCACGGTGAAGTACGCCCAACGCTCCGGGCTGTTGATCTTCGACCGGAGGGAGGATGGGCGCTGGTTCCTCCCAGACGGGCTGCCGGAGGAGCTGCTCGCGAAGGCTGGCCGGGCCGAGCCCGCGCGCCCGGCGGGCGCGCCCGACAACCAGTTCCTCGTGACCTTCCACCCGTCGTTCACCTACGAGGAGTTTGTCGAGGGCATCCGCCCGGAGTCGGGGGACGGGGAGGAGCCCGGCGTCCGCTACCCGCTGCGAGCGGGCGTGTTCAAGCGGGCATGCGAGCGAGCCGTGCAGCTCGCAGGGTTCACGGGTGGACTGGCCGCCTTCTGCGAGCTTCCTGTGGCCGAGCGCGCCGAGCTGCTCGCCAAGGCGGCGCCCGCGGTGCTCTTCATCGACGAGATCAACCGGGGCAACGTCGCCCGGATCCTCGGCGAGCTGATCACGCTCATCGAAGCGGACAAGCGCTTGGGGGCCTCCGAAGAGTTGATCGTCACCTTGCCGGGCTCGCAGGCCCGATTCGGCGTTCCGTCGAACCTGTGGATCGTGGGCACGATGAACACAGCGGACCGCAGCGTGGTGGCGCTCGATGTGGCCTTGCGCCGCCGCTTCTCCTTTCGGGAGTGCCCGCCCGCGCCAGAGGAGCTCAACGGTGTGGAGGTGGAAGGCGTCGATCTCGGCAAGCTCCTCCGCGCGATCAACGATCGCCTGCTCGTGTTGCGCGACCGCGACCACCTGATGGGTCACGCCTTCTTCTGGCCGATGAAGGCGGACCCCACGAAGCGCACCCTCGACGAGCTCCGCCGGGTCTTCGCCGAGTCGATCCTCCCGCTCCTGCTGGAGTACTTCCATGACGATCTGGGCCGCGTCGGCCTCGTCCTCGGGCGGGCCTTTGTGAGCCTCCGGCCCGGCGGCACAACCTTCGCGGACTTCGACCACGACCAGCGCGAGGACCTGGCGGACCGGCGAGCGTGGCTCCTGGCCGATCCGATGAGGCTCCCGGCTGAGGCCTACCGGAAGATCTATGCGTAGCGGCAGGTTCGTCGCCTACGAGCACGATCGGCTCGAGGTCGGGAGCCGATACCCCGAAGGCGGGGCTCGCTTCGAGGAGCACCACTTCGAGGCATTGGCTCGCTACCGTGATCGCACGGAGACCCCGGCCTTCACCCTGGGCCACCGCAGCATCCGGCTCTGCGAGCACGTCGGCTTCTTGCGGGTAGGCCCGGTCTCGCTGGAGGTATACCCGAAGCTTGGACGCACCGGACCGGACCGCGACTGGCGCCGGCTGCTCTTTCATATGCTTCGCGTCGTGACGGGCTTGCGCATCGCGCCGCAGGAAAACGCCCTTCTCGCACCCCGCGCGGGGGAGCTCTTCGACGTCCTCCTCAACCGATTCCTGGAGGCCACCGAGGCGATCCTCCGCGAGGGGCCCGTCCGGGCCTACCGGGAGATCGAGGAGAACGGGACGGCTTTCCGGGGGCGCCTGCTCGGGGCCGCCCACGCTCGCGCGAACCACTCCCACCAGGAGCGCCTGTACGTCGCCTACGAAGTGCAGGACGCCGACAACCTGCCGAACCGCATCCTTCACCGCGCGATCGACCGCCTGATCCGAACCGAGTCGTCCCCGGACCTCCTTCGTCGCGCCGAGGCGGCCCTTGCAGCCTTCCCCGAAGTGTCGACGGGCCCCATCCGCGAGGCCGACTGGGCCAGCCTGCGCTTCGACCGACGTACCGAGCGGTACCGGGAAGCGACCACGCTCGCCCGGATGATCCTGCAGGACGAGCGCCCCGACCTGCGGTGGGGCGACCGCGAGGTCCTGGCGATGACCTTCGACATGAACGCGCTCTTCGAGGCCTACGTGGAGCGGGCGCTGCGGGCGCTTCCCGGGATCCGGGTCCACGCCCAGCGACCGGGCCGGTTCTGGAAGCCCGAGGCGGGCCCGGTGAGTTGGGCGAAGCCAGACCTCCTCGTCTACACCCCGGACGACCCGCGCCCGATCGTGCTCGACACGAAGTGGAAGGTTCCGAAGCAGGGGCGCCCGGCCGACGAGGACCTTCGCCAGACCTACGCCTACCTCCATACCTTCGGTGGGCGGAGCGGCGCGCTCGTGTACCCGCGGGCCTCCACCGCGCAGGTGGATGTTGAAGGGGCGTTCCTGGCGGGAGGGCACCCGGGGCGGCTGCTG
>JBEGMG010000358.1:0-3854 GCA_041183165.1 Actinomycetota bacterium
GGACCCGCGGAACGTAGGCAGCCCGGTAAGCCCCACGGCCCCACCGCGGGGCGCCTGGGGATGACGGGGCGAGGGATGCCCTGGGGACAACCCGGCTGGTACCCTCATCCCAATGTCAGCGCAGCGGCTCCTCCTTGGTCGCCGCGACGAGGCCTAGGGGCTCCCAGCGGGGGCCCACGCCGGCCCCCTCGTCGCGGTGAGTTCTGCTGCGCCGGTCCCCCACCTTCGCTACCGAGGAGACCGACATGACCATCGACATCAATCCCCAGCAGCCCAGCCCCATGGCGTGGCAGCGCTACAGCGCCTACCGCCCAGTCGACCTGCCCGACCGCACCTGGCCCGCAGCCGTCATCACCGAGGCACCCCGCTGGTGCGCCGTCGACCTGCGCGACGGCAACCAGGCCCTCATCGACCCCATGTCGCCCGCGCGCAAGAAGCGGATGTTCGAGTTGCTCGTCGCCATGGGCTTCAAGGAGATCGAGGTGGGCTTCCCGTCCGCCTCGCAGACGGACTTCGACTTCGTGCGCATGCTCATCGAGGAGGACATGATCCCCGATGACGTCGTCATCCAGGTGCTGACCCAGTCGCGCGAGCACCTCATCGAGCGCACCTTCGAGGCCATCCGCGGTGCGAAGCAGGCGATCGTGCACCTCTACAACTCGACGTCGACCCTGCAGCGTCGCGTCGTCTTCGGCCTCGACAAGGAGGGCATCAAGGACATCGCCGTGCACGGTGCTCAGCTGTGCAAGAAGTACGCCGAGCAGATCGCCGACGAGACCGAGGTCTACTTCGAGTACTCCCCTGAGTCCTACACCGGCACGGAGCTGGAGTTTGCCGTCGAGGTGTGCGACGCGGTCACCGAGGTGTGGCAGCCCACACCCGACCGCAAGGTGATCCTCAACCTGCCCGCCACGGTGGAGATGGCCACCCCCAATGTGTACGCCGACTCGATCGAGTGGATGCACCGCCATCTGGCCCGCCGCGACAGCATCGTGCTCTCGCTGCACCCGCACAACGATCGGGGCACGGCCGTCGCTGCTGCCGAGCTCGGCTACATGGCCGGCGCCGACCGCATCGAGGGCTGCCTCTTCGGCAACGGCGAGCGCACCGGCAACGTCTGCCTCGTCACCCTGGGCATGAACCTCTTCAGCCAGGGCATCGACCCGCAGCTCGACATGCGCGACATCGACGACATCCGGCGCACCGTGGAGTACTGCAACCAGATCCCCGTCCATGAGCGTCACCCGTACGGCGGCGACCTGGTCTACACGGCGTTCTCCGGCTCGCACCAGGACGCGATCAACAAGGGCTTGTCTCACATGGAGATCGATGCGGCCACGGCCGGTGTGCCCGTCGACGACTTCCGGTGGGAGGTGCCCTACCTGCCCATCGACCCCAAGGACGTCGGTCGCACCTACGAGGCCGTCATCCGGGTCAACTCGCAGTCAGGCAAGGGCGGGGTCGCCTACATCATGCGGACCGAGCACAAGCTCGAGCTCCCGCGTCGGCTCCAGATCGAGTTCTCCCAGGTCGTCCAGCGCGTGACCGACGAGGAGGGCGGCGAGGTCTCACCCGAGGAGATGTGGGCAGTCTTCTCCGCCGAGTACCTCCCGGATCCGGCTGCCCCCTGGGGTCGCTTCGCCCTGAAGTCCGTCAGGCAGGAGTCGGATATCGACGGGGATACGAGCGTGGATGTCGTGCTCTTCGACGCAGGTGCCGAGGTGGCGCTCTCCGGGCGCGGTAACGGCCCGGTGGCAGCGTTCTGCGACGCTCTCGCCCAGCACGGGATCGACGTGCGTGTGCTGGATTACGCCGAGCACGCGATGAGTGCCGGTGGCGACGCCACGGCAGCGAGCTACGTGGAGTGCGCCGTCGAAGGCCGGATCCTGTGGGGCGTCGGAATCGATCCCTCGATCACGACATCGTCGCTCAAGGCAATCGTGAGCGCGGTCAACCGTGCCGTGCGCGACGCCGGCTAGGCGCCTCGACTAGAAGGCGAGGTCGACCGCACGCCCGGTGTGGGCGCCGATCTCGGACACGATGCGCTCGAGCACGTCGGCAGGCACAGCCTGATCGACCGTCAGGACGATCACGGAGTGCTCGCCCGACTCCTCGCGACTCACCTGCATGCCGCCGATGTTGACTTCAGCCTCGCCGAGGATGCGCCCCACCGTGCCGACGACGCCGGGGCGATCGTGATAGCGGAAGAAGACCATGTGCTCACTGATGGGCACGTCGACATCGAAGCCGTCGACCTCGACGAGCTTGGCGACGTCCTTCGGACCCGACACCGTGCCGGCCACGCTCACCCAAACGCCATCGCTGAGGGTGAGGCGCACGCGCACGAGATTGCGGTGGTCGTCGCTGTCCTTGTCCGTGGTCAGTGCGACCTCGACGCCACGCTGCTGCGCGAGCACAGGAGCGTTGACGTAGGAGACCGGGTCGTGGACCAGGCCCTGGATGAGTCCCTTGAGCGCTCCGAGCTCCAGCACGCGCACGTCGAGGTCGGCGACCTCACCGCGCACCTCGACATCGATGCGCTGCACGGCTCCGTCGGCGAGACTGCTGGCGATCGCACCGAGTCGCTCGGCGACCGGAAGCAGCGGCCGGATGGGCTCCGCGAGGATCCCGCCCTGCACATTGACCGCATCGGGCACGAGTTCGCCAGCGAGCGCCAGGCGCACCGACTTGGCGACGGAGATGCCCGCCTTCTCCTGGGCCTCGTCGGTGGACGCCCCCAGGTGAGGGGTGGCGACGACCGACTCGAGCCCGAAGAGCGGCGAGTCGGTGCAGGGCTCCTTGGCGTAGACGTCGAGGCCCGCACCCGCGACACGGCCTTCGGAGATCGCACGGTAGAGCGCGTCCTCGTCGACGATCCCACCGCGCGCGGCGTTGATGAGATACATCGTCGGCTTGGCGATCTTGAGCTGCTCCTCGCCGATCAGACCGGCCGTCTCGGCAGTCTTGGGCAGGTGGACCGTGATGAAGTCAGACTCGCGCATGAGATCGTCGAGCGGCACGAGCCGCACGCCGATCTGGGCGGCGCGAGCGGGCTGCACGTAGGGGTCGTAGGCGATGAGCTTCACGCCGAACGCCGAGAGCCGCTGGGCGACGAGTACGCCGATACGACCGAGGCCGACGATGCCGACCGTCTTCTCCGAGAGCTCGACGCCGTTGTACTTGGAGCGCTTCCACTCGCCGTTCTTGAGGGCGAGGTTGGCCGGGACGATGTTGCGCGCGGCTGACAGCAGCAGCGCGACGGCAAGCTCAGCGGCGCTGACGATGTTGGAGGTGGGGGCATTGACCACCATGACACCGGCCTGGGTCGCAGCCTTGACGTCGACGTTGTCCAGGCCCACGCCCGCACGGGCGATGACCTTGAGCTGCTTGCCCGCGGCGATGGCCTCGGGATCCATCTGCGTCGCCGATCGGATGAGGACGGCGTCGGCACCCGGCAGGGCGGCCAGGAGCTGTGACCGATCGGCACCATCGCAGTGACGGATCTCGAAGTCGGGGCCCAGGGCCTCGACGGTGGCGGGTGAGAGTTCCTCGGCAATGAGGACGACGGGCTTGGTCACGGGGTACCTCGATCTGTCGGCGGCGCCGCGAGTCTAGTCACGCAGTGGATTACGCGCGCGCTCGCCGCCGCCAGGCAGTGAAAGAGGTCACAGGGCCGTCGTGCGGAGGCACGAGCCACGGCCAGGGTTCGACGCGCACCAGCTGGAGAGCGCCACCGATGCGATGCCACCCGGGGACGGGAGCGAAGGTTGCCGCGAGTGGAATTCCCGCAAGTTCATCAACCGGTGCTCCGATGCGCACGATGAGCTCGCGACGTTCCGCCAGATCCGCCAGGC
>JBEGMG010000359.1:0-3653 GCA_041183165.1 Actinomycetota bacterium
ATCGAGATGAAGATCGTCGCACCCGTCTGGAGAGCGGGATCGTCGAAGAGGCCGACGAGCCACCGCTGACCGATGATGAGGATCACCAGTCCGACGGCGAGGATCTCCAGACTCCCCGGGCGGTAGCCCTTGGACTCCTTGGTGGACGGCGTGCTCATGACTCCTCAACGGGATTGGGGATAGCTCCACCGTAACGCCGATCCCTGGCCGCGTAGGTCTCACACGCCTGCCACAGGTGACGCCTGTCGAAATCCGGCCAGAGCGTGTCGAGGAAGACCATTTCGGCGTAGGCGGATTCCCACAGGAGGAAATTGCTCGTGCGCTGCTCGCCGGACGATCGCACGAAGAGATCGACATCGGGCATGTCGGGCTCGTAGAGGTGCCGAGCGATCAGCCGCTCGTCAACCCTGTCCGGATCGATGCGCCCCTCGGCCACTCCTCGCGCGATGGCAGCGGCCGCATCGGCGATCTCAGCGCGACCGCCGTAGTTGACGCACATGGTGAGGGTGAGCACGTCGTTGTCCTTGGTGAGCTGCTCGGCGTACTCGAGCTCGGAGATCACGGACTTCCACAGTCGCCTAGGCCTGCCCGCCCAGCGCACGCGGACGCCCATGGCGTGCATCTCGTCTCGTCGCCGGTGGACGACATCGCGATTGAAGCCCATGAGGAACTTCACCTCGTCGGGCGAGCGCTTCCAGTTCTCGGTCGAGAAGGCGTAGGCCGAGAGCCAGCGGACACCCATCTCGATCGCCCCGTGGACGCAGTCGAGGAGGGCGAACTCACCAGCCTCGTGCCCGGCCGTGCGCGGCAGGCCGCGCTCCTTGGCCCATCGGCCGTTGCCGTCCATGACGAGCGCGACGTGCCGGGGCACCAGATCAGCGGGGATCGCCGGCGGGCGCGCGCCGCTGGGATGCGGGGTCGGGGCGGCGTACGTCGGCACCCCCCCATCTTGGCACTCCCCGTTTCTCCCGCTTAGCGGGACAAGTCGTGGATACCACCCCCTTCGCGGCCCCAATCCACCGTTTCTCCCGCTTAGCGGGACAAACGGGTAGGCGGTCTAGCCGCGGTCGACGAGGGGCAGCGAGCGCAGGCCACGCTCGATATGCCAGGTGATGAGCGCGGCGGCAAGGCCGCTCGCCTCGCGGCGATGACGCGGATCGCTCGCATCGGCCGTGGCCCAATCGCCGGAGAGCAGCGCGCCGAGAAGCTCGAGGGTCTCGGCAGCGGGGTGCGCACTGCCAGGAGTGCGGCATTCGTCGCACAGGGCTCCACCGCCACTCACGGCAAAGGCCCGGTGCGGACCGGGTGCACCGCAGCGCGCACACTCGGAGAACGACGGTGACCATCCAGCAATCGACAGGGAGCGCACAAGGAAGGCGTCGAGGATGAGCGACGGGTCATGGGTGCCGGTCACGAGCGTGCGCAGGCCGCCGATGAGCAGGAGGTACTGCTGCACCGCGGGCTCGCGCTCGATGGGGGTGAGCCGCTCGGCGGCCTCGAGCATCGCCGTGCCCGAGGTCCACCGCGGGTAGTCGGCGGAGAGCGATGCCCCGTGAGCGCCGAGGGACTCCACCTGCGTCACCGTGTCGAGTGAGCGACCCTCGTGCAGTTGTACGTCGATGTGGCCGAAGGGCTCGAGTCGCGCACCGAAGCGACTGCCCGTGCGGCGCACACCCTTGGCTACGGCGCGCACGCGACCATGTGCACGGGTGAGGAGCGTGACGATGCGATCGGCCTCACCCAGGCGCTGGGTGCGCAGCACGATCGCCTCGTCACGGTAGGTGGGCACCCGAGCATCCTCGCAGGACTAGAAGCCGAGGCGGCGCAACTGGCGCGGGTCGCGCTGCCAGTCCTTGGCCACCTTGACGCGCAGGTCGAGATAGACCGGTGTGCCGAGCAGGGCCTCGATGCCGCGTCGCGCCTTCGTGCCGACGTCCTTGAGTCGCGAGCCACCCTTGCCGATGATGATGGCCTTCTGGCTGTCGCGCTCGACATAGACGATCGCGTGGACATCCAGCAGGGGTCGATCCTCGGGCCGGTCCTCGCGCAGCTCCATCTCATCGACCACCACCGCGAGCGAGTGCGGTAACTCATCGGAGAGTCCCTCGAGGGCGGCCTCGCGGATGAGCTCGGCGACCAGCGTCTCCTCGGGCTCATCGGTCGCCTCGCCGTCGGGGTAGAGCGCGGGGCCCTCCGGAAGGCGCGAGACGAGGAGATCGGCGAGAAGCCCGACATTGTCCCCGGTGACCGCGGACACGGGGACGATCTCGGCCCAGTCGAGCTGCGTCCGCTGTCCGAGAGCTGCGGCCTCAGCAAGCCGTTCGGCCACCTGGGCCGGCGATGCCGCGTCGGTCTTGGTGATGATCGCGAAGGTGGTGCGCCCCCCGCCCCTGCGCGCCTTGGCGAGCTCGGATGCGATGTAAGCGTCTCCGGGCCCGACCTTCTCGGTCGCAGGCAGGCACAGCGCCGCGACATCGACGCTCGACCAGGCTTCACGCACGAGATCGTTGAGGCGCTCGCCGAGGAGGGTCTTGGGCTTGTGAAGCCCCGGGGTGTCGAGGACGACCAGCTGCGCGTCCGGGCGCGTGACGATGCCGCGCACGACATGCCGTGTCGTCTGCGGACGCTTCGACGTGATGGCTACCTTGGTGCCGACGAGGGCGTTGGTGAGCGTCGACTTGCCCGCATTGGGGCGCCCGACCAGGCAGGCGAGCCCCGAACGATGGGCGGTCATGACGCGCTCCTGCCCTCGGCGAGGCCGAGCACTCCCAGGCCCACGATGACGAGTGCACATCCGACCACGCCGAGTGGACCGAGCACCTCTCCGAGCACGAACACACCCAGGAGTGTCGCAAAGACCGGCTCGGCGAGGTTGAGTGTGGCGATATGGCCCGGCTGCAATGCTCGAAAGCCCATGCCGAAGAGGATGTAGGCCAGCGTCGTCGTCGCCAGGCCGAGCCACAGGATGAGCAGAAGCGAAGACCACGACATCCACCACGTGCCCGACATGAGGAACACCGGCACGAGCAGCACACCTGAGACAGCGAACGACGCCGCGAGCACGTGTGTCGGCTGCTCCCCCTGGCGCGCGAATCGCACGCCGAACACGGTGTAGAAGGCATACGACGCTCCGGCCGCCAGGCCAAAGACGATGCCGAGGACGTCGCGACCATCGCCCGCACCGATAGTGAGCAGGGTGACACCGACGATGGCGAGGACCGTCGAGACGAGCCAGACATAGCCCGGGGCTCCCTCGCGCATGATCCAGCCGAGAATGCCCGCCATGAAGGGAGTGAGCGCCAGGCTCGCGAGAGTGCCGACCGCGACACCCGTGCGACTCATGGAGAGGAAGAAGAAGACCTGGTACGCCGCCACCGTGACGCCCATCACCCAGATGATCGGCTGGCGCCACAGGCGCAGCAGGGCCGCGCGTCCGTCCGCGGTGCGCGAAGCCCACGCCACCAACCCGGCTGCACCCACGATGAGGCGTGCCGCTGCCGCACCCGGCGCCGGTGCCGCGGGCTGGAGCAGAGCACGGGCGGTGCCCGAGGTCCCGAAGAGTGCCGCCGAGCCGAGCACTGCTGCGGCGGCCACGCGGCGCTCGGATGGCGCGGCCACCGATGTGCTCATGTGCCTGCAGCCAACGTGGAAAG
>JBEGMG010000360.1:0-3271 GCA_041183165.1 Actinomycetota bacterium
CACGATCCTGGGGAGCGGTGGCTTCCTCGCGGGGCCGGGCACCGTGGCATCGATCGGCGACGGCTCGGGCTTCGATGGCACCATTCAGTTCGGCAACGGCTCGTCTGCGGGCACGCTGTCCGTCACGGGCGATGCTTCCGTCGCCAACGCGTTCCTCGAATCGCTGCTCTTCACGGGTACGGGAGCCGCCGATCAACTCAACGTGACCGGCACGCTGACGGGCTTCGACCAAGCCTCGTTGGACGTGATCTACGACGCCTCGGTGGCCGGTGGCGCACTGATTCCGGCGACGGGCACGAGTCAGGACTACACCATCGTCACGGCGGGGACCTTGGCGAACGGCACGCCGGGCGCGTTGGCCCTGACCACGATCGACCCCCTGAACAACAATTTCTCCATCCTCCTGCTGGATCCATCGGCGGTGAACACAACGGCATCCGGAGCGCAGTTCGAATGGATCGCGACACCGGGTGCCGGCGGCACGGGAATCCTCCGCATCACCGGCGCGCCGAATCCCTCGATCACGGTCCCCGGCAGCACGCAGACCAACATCGGCACGGTCAACAACTCCAGCCTGGTCAATGCCGTTCAGCAGCTGAACTCGATCGGGCAGCAGCCGGGCCAGACCGCCGATGGGCACTACGTCGTGTCATCACTCCTGTTGCTGAGCCCGGACGTGCTGCCCGGCGCCGTGGTCACTGCGGCGGTGGCGGCGAATCCGGATGCACTGCCCAACACGACCTTCGACTCGATGAGCCAAGCGGGTCGTGTGGCCAAGCTCCGCCTGATGGACCTTCGCCGGGCCGACGCCGGTGCCGCGGCGTGGGATGGTCCATCATCGACGCAGCAGTACCCGCAGTACGCATCGGCAGGACCGATGCAGGATGCCGCCGCAGGCGACGTCGTGTCACAGCCCTTGGCGATCGGTGCCGGCCTGAATGGCGCCTCGCCCGCGGAGGGTTCTCGCTTCTGGGCCCGCGGCTACGGTTTTGAGTCCACCGTCGACGGGTCGTCACTCGCTCAGGGTGACTACTCGGCTGCGGTCGGTGGCGCGATGATCGGCGCGGACACGGTTCTCGATGGCGGCCTTCTGGCCGGTGGCTTCATCGGCTTCACGCCGGGCAGTCTCTCGATCGACACGACGCTGGGCAACACCGATGTCTCCCTGCTCGGCGTGAACTTCGGGGGATACGCGAGCTGGTCGCCGTCGACGGGTGATGGCTACCTGCAGGGTTACGCGATGGGCGGCTACAACTACGCGGACCAGTCGCGCAACATCAGCATTCCGGGCCTGGTCCGGACTGCGGAGTCCGGCGCCGATGTGTGGGGCGCCATGCTGGGCGCCGAGGGCGGCTTCAACCTCGACGTGTCCGACGGTACGGTGGTCCAGCCCTACGCCAGCCTGGAGTACGGGTACTACACACGCGCGGGCTACAGCGAATCCGGTGCGGGCAGCCTGGATCTCAACGTGTCCGGCCAGGAAGCCAGCCTGCTGCAGCCCTCATGCGGCGCCCGCCTGATGAAGACCTTCGGCTTCGGACAGGATCGCGTGACGCCGTTCCTCGGCGCAGCCTTCATCGCCCAGCTCCCGATCGGCAGCTGGTCGGAGACGGCCACCAACGGCTTCACGGGCGCGCAGGTCTTCACCTTCAGCGAAGGTGCCGCGGAGCAGTACGGCGCGAGTTTCGAAGGCGGACTGGAACTCGCCTCGATCGGCGGATGGACCGCCTACGTCTCGTTCAACGGCATGGCCATGACCGACACGACCATCCTCGGTGGGCAGATCGGCATCAACCTCAGCTTCTGAGTCCCCGGAGGCATCATGGCAACTTGCGGTCGATGGCCGTGCATGAGCCGCTCAGTCGGCGCGTTCCTGGTGGCCCTCGTCGGTGGCACCGCGTGTTCCACTGCCCCGCAGCATGGGTCGATGGTTCCACAGCCACCGGCCGTGCCGCAGGGCACGGTGGATCCACAGTCGATCCAGGCCACGGTCATGTCCATGGCCGACGACTGGAACACGGCACTGGGTGAATCCGTCGCCGGCATCGAGTCATCCACGGGCATCACGAACGAGATCCGCGCCAACGGGCTCTGGTTCCTCCGCAACGGAATGGGTGCATCACTCGACATCGCCGTCGGGCCCAATCCGCGCGTGGCCATGCTGGACCTGCTGGTGCTGTCCGCTCTGCAGCCGTGGGCACTCGGTCATTCGTGGATCGACCACGGGATTCCCGCCGGGCAGGTCGCACCGGTTCAGCTGCGGCTGGGGTCGGCGCGAGCCGAGATGCTCGAGAAGGCCGCCGAGTTCTTGACGTCTGCGCAGCTGGACGAACTCGACCGACTGGTCAGCGCATGGATGGAGGCCCATCCGGGGCAGCGGCTCGTGTCGTTCGTCCGGCTCTCGGATTTCGCAAGTGACCGGAACGAGCTCACGCTCGATGATCGCCAGCGTGCGGATGGCCTGCTGCGCGAGGTGAGCGAGGTCACGTCGGCGCTGGACGACGCGCGGTTGCTGGGCGAGCGGGCGCTCTGGTACGCGGCGCGGTACCCGTATGTCATCGGCCAGCAGGCCGAACTCACGTCCATGCGCGTATCGGCAGCCGTGATGCACGATGTCGCAGCCCAGCGCGATGCCTTCTTCGCGCAGGTGGCCGCCGAGCGCACGGCGCTGCTGGACCTGATGGAGCGCGCGAAGGCCGATGTGGTTCCCGTGCTCGCCGAGGCCAGGCAGACGATCGGATCCGCAACGACCCTGGCGGACGATGCGCTCAGGATCGTGCAGGCGATCGATGCGCTCGTCGCGCGATTCGACCATCCTGACGGCGCAGAGCGCGGTGTGACCACGCAGGACATCAAGGACATCCTTGCCGGTGCCGGTGACTCGGCGCAGAAGTTCACGGCCCTGGTCGCCGCCGGCGATGCGCTGCTGGATCCCGATCGGCTGGATGGCGTGGCCGGGAATGCCCAGCGCTGGACGCAAGCCTCGATCGACCGGCTCCTCTGGGGCGCTGCCGGCGTGGTGATGCTGTTGGTCATCGGCCTCGGACTCGTCCGGCTGATCCCGCAGCGCATCCGGTCTGCTTGAAGTCCCGTCGCAGGGCGAGGCTTGTGCTGGCGGGATGTGAGGCCGGCGCAGCCGGCCCAGGAAGACCGCGCGGCCGCAGGCCGCAGCGGCGCGCAGCGCCGCGCAGACCGACCCCGGAACGACGAAGCGGAAGGCGCTGGGGCCTTCCGCTTCGGAGTGAGGAGTCGGGCTGGCGGGATTTGAACC
>JBEGMG010000361.1:0-5120 GCA_041183165.1 Actinomycetota bacterium
CTCATGGGTGCCATCGGCCGCTTCCCCATCGCCATCGCAGCAGGCCTGGGTCTCATTCCCGTGGTCGCGTTCACCCTCGCACCCCAGATGACCTGGGCGGATGCCATGGGCATCGTGGTGCTCGAGGGCATTCTCATCCTGCTTCTCGTCCTCACCGGGTTCCGGGCGGCGGTCTTCAAGGCCGTGCCCGAGCAACTGAAATACGCCATCGGGGTCGGCATTGGCCTCTTCATCACCCTGATCGGGCTCGTGGACGCGGGCATCGTGCGACCTGGCGTACCCCTCCTGTCGTTCGGGGTGTTCGGCGAACTACGGGGCTGGCCGATCTTCACCTTCGTCCTGGGTCTCATCATCACGATCATCCTCATGGTGCGCAAAGTGCGCGGTGCGATCCTCATCGGAATCCTTGCCACGACGGTCATCGCGATCGTCATCGAGACGGTCTTCAAGGTGGGGCCGAAGACGGGTGCAGATGGCGCCGTTGCCAACCCCACCGGTTGGGGATTGAACGTCCCTGCGATTCCCACCACCTGGATCTCCGCACCCGACCTTGGCCTTCTCGGGCAGTTCAACCTCTTCGGGTCATTCCAGGCGATTGGCGTCGTGGCCGCGCTGCTCGCAGTCTTCGCGCTGCTGCTCAGTGACTTCTTCGACACGATGGGCACGGCTTTCGGGCTCGCCACCGAGGCAGAGCTGCTGGACGACAAGGGCGAGATCCCCCATTTCCAGAGCATCCTCGTGGTCGATTCCCTGGCTGCCGCGGCGGGCGGCGCGGCATCCGCGTCGAGCAACACGTCCTACATCGAGTCCGCAGCGGGCATCGGCGACGGTGCGCGAACAGGCATCGCCTCACTCGTCACCGGCGCTCTCTTCCTCGTCGCCATGCTCATCTCGCCGATCGTCACCGTGATCCCCTACGAGGCGGCCGCTCCCGCGCTGGTGGTCGTGGGCTTCTTGATGATGAGCCAGATCCGTCACATCGACTTCACGGATCTCACCATCGGCATCCCGGCATTCCTCACCATCGTCCTCATGCCCTTCACCTACTCGCTGGTCAATGGCATCGGGGCGGGCTTCGTCACCTACTGCATCATCAAGGTGGTCACCGGCAAGGCCCGCGACGTCAACTGGCTCATGTGGATCGTGTCGGGCGCCTTCCTCGTCTACTTCGCCATCGATCCCATCCGCAACCTCCTCGGTGGCGGATAGGAGGGCGGCATGATGGGCCCGTGCCCCTGACGAGAATCGCGCCGACCCCGAGTGGCTTCTTGCACGAGGGCAACCGCGTCAACTTCAGGCACACGGCTGATCTCGCAGCGGACGTCGGGGCCGCGATCGCCCTGCGTATCGACGACGCAGACGCGGCTCGCTACCGCCGGGAGTACGCCGAGGACGTCTTCGCAACCCTGCGGTCCATGGGCATCGAATGGACAATCGGCCCACGCAACGTGGACGACTTCGAGGCCCACTGGTCCCAGCGAGCCAGGACCGAGTACTACCGGCGCCAGCTCCAAGACGCCCTCGGTCGGGGCCTGCTGGTGTATGCCTGCGCCTGCTCGCGAACTCGGCAACGTGGCCCTGCGGTCGGAGGCTGCGCCGGCGGCTGCCGCCAACGCGGATTGCCACTCGCACCCGGGAGAACCGCGCTGCGCGTCGTGGTTGACCCCGGCACCGACGTCGACGTGAGCGGCCGGCGAGTGGACCTCGCCGCGGAAATGGGTGACTTCGTCGTGTGGCGACGCGACGACCTGCCGGCTTACCAGGTGATCTCCGTAGTGGAGGACCGTGATCTGGGCGTCACCCACATCGTCCGAGGACTCGACTTGCTTCCGTCGAGCGCGGCCCAGGTCTCTCTTGCCCCGTGGTTCGACGCCGCCAGCGTCTCAGAGGCCGTGTTCGTGCACCATGATCTCGTGACCGACGAGTCAGGTGCCAAGCTATCCAAGTCCCAGTTGTCGCATGGATCACGCAAGGAGAACGCACGGTGACGACTACCCCGGAGGTGGGCGAGACGATCCTCGCCGGTGGGATCCAGACCAACATCCATGACACCGGTACCGACCCTGGCGGTGGCACCGTCCTGCTCATCCATGGCTCGGGGCCGGGAGTGAGCGGATGGGCCAATTGGCGCCTCACGATTCCCGCCCTCGCGCCCCACTTCCGTGTGGTGGCACCCGACATCGCGGGCTTCGGCTACACCGAGCGCAACGCGATGGATTATGGCCTCGACACCTGGACGGCCCACGTCATCGGTGTCCTCGACACACTCGGGATCGAGTCTGCCCATGTCGTGGGGAATTCGTTCGGGGGCTCACTCGCCCTCTCGCTCGCCATCCGGCACGCCGAGCGTGTGCGTCGCCTCGGCCTCATGGGGGCCGTTGGCCTGTCGTTTCCCCTTACCCCCGGACTCGATGCGGTCTGGGGCTACGAGCCGAGCGTGGAGGCGATGGCCGGCCTGCTGCGCATCTTCACCGCGACCCCGGCCGACGGCATCGACGAGCTCGCCCGCCTGCGCTACGAGGCGAGTATCCGCCCGGGCGTGCAGGAGGCGTACACCCGCATGTTCCCCGCACCGCGCCAACGCTGGGTCGATGCCCTCGCCCACGCCGAATCAGACGTGTCCTCCATCACTGCGCCCACCCTCATCTTCCACGGACGCGAGGATCGCGTGATCCCGCTCGCCACATCCCTTCGGCTCTTCGAGCTCATTCCCGAGGCACAGCTCCACGTGTTCGGTAACTGCGGCCATTGGACGCAGATCGAGCATGCCGCCGAATTCAACCGCCTTCTGCGCGATTTCCTACTCGACACCTGACGGGACTTCGCGTCACATGCGCAGGTAGGAGGCGCCATTGAGGTCGAGGATTCCCCCGCTTGCCCATTCCGCTTCCGGGGACGCGAGGAAGGCCACCGCGGCGGCGATCTCATCCGGGTCAGCGACACGCCCGAACGGGCTCTCGGCGCGCCGCACGGCTCCACCCTCGCCCGCCAACGCCTCAAGCGCCATGTCGGTCTCCACGAAGCCGGGGGCCACAGTCGTCACGGCGATGCCGCGGGCGCCGAGGTATTTCGCCAGCGACTGACCGAACGCGGCGATACCCGCCTTGCTGGCGCCGTAGGCGGGGCTGTGGGGCTCCCCCCGGAAGGCACCTCGCGAGCCGACGTTGATGATCCGCCCGCCCGGGCCCATGTGCCTCACGGCATGCCAGGACACCAGGGCCGGGGCGAGGAGGTTGATGTCGAGCGTCTGCCGCCAGGCATCGAGCCACGTGGCGAAGTCGACCTCGTCGATGGGATGGTCGAAGAAGACCCCCGCGTTATTGACCAGGACATCGATGCCGCCGAGCGCTTCGGCGGCTTCCGCGACCATGCGCGTGATGGCCTCGGGATCACGCAGATCCGCGCGCACAGCGACGTGCCCTGAACCCGGCAGGCCGGCGAGGACCTCGGCTGCGGCGTCAGGGCTGGCGTGGAAATGGACCGCGACCTGCCACCCATCGGCTGCGAACCTGCGCGCGATGGCGGCGCCAATGCCACGCGAGCCTCCTGTGACAAGCACACGTCCAGTCATGGAGTCAGGCTAGGACCCACAGCGCGATCTCGCCCAGCCATCTGGCAGGCTGGGCGCATGGCACACGGCACGGGTGACGAACCCATCCACCTCAATAACCATCACCTCAACACGCTCACTGCGATCTTCAGTCATCCCACGAGCCACAACATCCGCTGGGCGGACACGATCTCTCTCCTGGAGCATGTCGGTGAGGTCGAGGAGCGTCACGACGGCAAGTTCAAGATCACTCTGGGTCCCGAGACCGAGATCTTCGAGCGTCCCCGCGACAAGGACATCGACACCCAGATGGTGGTTGACCTCCGCCGCATGCTGCGCAACGCAGGATTCGACCCCAAGAAGCCCGGCGAGGAGGTCTGACATGCACAACGTCACCGATGCCATCGACCTGAAGGGCCGTGTCGCCGTAGCCGCGGTGGACTTCCACAGCACGCGTATCTACGCACTGGACTCCCCCGACCACTCCGCGCCCGAGCATGTGGTGGCGGAGGATCCTCGCAAGCGCTACCACAACGTCTATCACCATGACGGCAACGTGGATGGGACCTACCTCGACGACAGCGACGCCTACTGGTCCCTGCTGACCGAGGCCCTCGCCCCGGCTGCCGGGATCATCCTGCTCGGTCACGGCAAGGGCAAGGCCAACGCGAGCCACCACCTCGCGTCGTACATCGAGAAGCACCGCCGCGACGTCGCTGGTCGCATCCTCGGCGAGGTCCGCGCGGACATCGATGACCTCACCGACGAGCAGCTTCTCCGACTCGGCCAGCACATCGCAGGCATTGATCCCCTGCGCGATCACGGCGACAGCCGGCGCGGGGCGTCCTAGGCCCGGCAGGTTCAGGAGCCTGCTGTCTCCTTCGCCTTCCATCGTCGCTCGAGAACCGTAGCGATGAGGGCAGCGAGGACGCCGGCCGAGAGGACGGCGATCCAGCCCCAGGGTTCGGCGAGGCCAGCCGTATTTGCCGGGTCATCGGGGCACTCCCCCAGCCCGCACTCGGGCACGATGGAGATACCGACCGCCAGCAGGTCGACGAACGTCCAGATGATCACCAGCAGGCTGAGCCACACGATCACGCCGGTCACGAGGGGCCGCAGCGGATGCGCATCGTGGAGTACTCCACGATCCCCTGCCGTGAAAGGCGCCTGCCACATGATGAGCAGGGCGCAGCCCACGATGGCCACGATGAAGGTCACCAACGCCCAGGTGTAGAGGTGCCAGCCGAAGACCTCGGGGCCGTAGCCGGGGTCGTTGGGGTCGGCGATGTGCAGCAGGATCTGCCGGGTGGAGCCCGCGGCTCCGACCACGGCGGCAAGGATGCTCAGCGCATAGTGACGCGGATTCATCCCCCAGAGCAGGTTCATGATGGGTCCGACAGCGAGACCCACCATTCCTGAACGCTGGACGATGCACAGCGGACACGGCTGCTCACCCACCCCGAACTGAAGGTGCAGGGATCCCGCGAGCACGCCGATGAGACCGAGGAGCGCCACGATGTTGATGATCCGCGACAAGAACACGGCTCGATCGGGCGACATGGACCAGCGA